>CAMRVD010000001.1 GCA_947054085.1 uncultured Clostridia bacterium
ACTTTCTTCATTGCTACTTACCTTTAATAACTAATAATAATTTTAATTTTGTTAATCTAACAATTTTTTAATATTGACAAAACTCACAAATGTTTCTATACTATTTTTAATAGAGGTAGATTAAAAAATGGAAACAAAACAACATAATAATATAGATTACGCACATTTAATAACCGATGAGTTATATGATATTTTATATAAAAACTATACTGCATTTACACCTGCAAATATTTCCGATAAAGCTAAACAAATGGGTGTTAAGGAAAGCGAAACCGAAACCTCAAAAGGTTATTGGACAACTAGTATAGCTGCCTATGGAGAAGAAAATGCAGTTATGTTCGTAGAACCAGACGGCAGTTTAAACGATTACGTTGGTTATAAATCAGATGCAGGCTTGCGCATTTGTTGCTATATACTTTACGATATAAATAGCAAAATTTTTAAAGAATCTAAGATGGAAACGCGAACTGCAGATGTATTTATTTATAGTAAGCATCAAAAAGTTAAAGTTACAAGCACTGCGCCTATTATTAGTATTGACAATACAAAATTTATATGGCTAAATAAAGAAGATAACGAAAATGACAATATTAATGTATCCCAATTAATAAGTCTAGACATATTAGAAAAAGCCGAGATATTTTGCCAAAAGGGTTTATCTTTAACTAGTTATCTACTAGCAGATAAAATCAGAGAGCAGTGTAATCGCGCTACTATAAAACTGGCAAAAAATAGTGAAGAATTTAAAAGGTTACTTTTGCCAATTGAGATTATTGGTAATAATAACCATTCGGTTTTTAAGCCTTTAGAAAATAAAAAAGAAATTTCTATAGAATTATAATAGGACAATTTTAGAAAAACAAAATAGCTCTACTAAACAAAAAAGTAAAAGTATCGGTAAAAGTCAAACAAGGGGAGTTGGGCGATATTACGGAGTCCCCGCAAAGTACCACTTTGTAGGGAGAGGAGCCACAAGTTAATCCATGAGCAATTATAAATTGCGATTACACTAACGCCGGTGGCGACGAGTCTGAGGGGTTAAAGCCTTAGATCTTTCGGTTCCCTCAGGATGACAATTACTAAAGTATATATATATTGTCATTCGATAGCGGAGTAAGCTATAGCGAGCGGAGTCGTGGGAATCCAATACAAAAAAATAAAAGATCCATTCGACTCCGCGATAATGCTCTACTAAAGCATGTATCGCTCCACTCAAGACGACGAAAGAAACATTCTGTCAACGCACTAGGACGACGAAAAAAGAAATGTAATAAAAATCCACCAATAAAACTGGTGGTTGTTTTAATAATTATTTTAGCGAAGCGCCGCAGCTTTTGCATTTTGCATCATCCGCATCTGCAAGGTAACCGCAATATTCGCATTTACGCTTATTATTTGGCACGGCGGCTTTTTTTAGCGATTCTTTGGCGGCCATCGCCTCTTTGTCTATTTCGTACTTGTTAACGCCTACAATAAATATAATTAATGCAATTATTCCCGTAATAATTGCACCCATTACATAACCTACATTAGTTGAAGGTATGTCGCTTATACCCTCTACTTCGTAAATAATGTACGGATTAGATTTACTAACATAAATATAAAATGTTTTACCTAAATAATTTTTAGATATATTCTCTTCTGTCTCCTTACCCGGTTGTATATCTGGAAGTTGTGTCCAACCTAGTTGACTTTCTACACTATATTCTTCGCCATTATAAATAAAATAGTAACTTGTATAAAAATATTTTTCGCCATACTCGTAATTGGTATAAACCGAAGTTGCCGTTGCATTAATTTTTTCGTATTTATTGCTAAAAGAATTAACTAAGGCAAGCACAATAAACATAACACAAAGTGCCGCAAATATGCCCGAAACTATAGCCGTTGCTTTTTTGTTACGAACTTTTTTGTACTCTACACTATTGTCCGAATTTCCTTTGCTATGGTTAGATCGTCCTAGCAAAAAAGCTGGCCACCAAAAAGATGTACCAAAATGCACATGTGTATGACTGCGACCAAAACTCCCTCTGTATCCACTTGAACGGCCACCCGAAAAACCTCCAGACCTGCCACCACTAGAATGACCCCTGCTCATAATAACCTCCGTACAGTATTAGTATAATATGTTACTTAAAATTTGACAACTTTTTTTTATATTTACGTTTATATATTAATTTTGGCTAATACATTAACCAAATTTTGCACATTATAATTATATGAGCAAAATTACAAAAAAATCAGTGTACAACGCATTGTACACCTGTAAACTTAAAGATATAGACAAACAATTATCTACTTTTATTAAACATAAAAAACTTTTAAGCAAAAATAGTACTACCCCACCAGACGAGTTTGAATATTAAAAGTTAGTGCTATCTTTTATTATAATTAATAACTATATTTGTGCTGATTTTCGCCGTTTATAACTCTTTACGGTCGACAATGGCACGGCTTAGAGTAACTTCGTCGGCAAACTCTAGCTCGCTACCCATAGCAACACCTTGGGCAATCCTAGTTACCTTTACCCCAAGTGGCTTTATAAGTTTTGCTATATACATTGCGGTTGCCTCGCCCTCTACATCTGGGTTGGTTGCAACAATAACCTCTTTAACGCTTTGATTAGTTATACGCTCTAAAAGTTCCTTAATGCGGATGTCGTTAGGGCCAACATTGTTCATAGGGCTAATAACCCCATGAAGCACATGAAATGTACCATTAAAGCTATTAGATTTGTCTATTGCAAGCACATCTTTTGGCTCTTTTACCACACAAATAATGTCATTTTTGCGAGTTTTACATATTTTGCAAGGGCTAACATCGGTATAATTGCCGCAAATTTCGCAAAATTTAACCTGCGACTTAACATTTAGTATAGCTTCCGCAAAATTTTTAGCATTGTCATCAGTTCCGCGAATTATACTATAAGCGTATCTTTGTGCGGTCTTTTTGCCAACACCCGGAAGTTTACTAAACTCGTTTACAAGCCTAGCAATAGGTTCTATTTCGCCCGTCATTTACATTAAGCCCCCAAGACCACCAAGTTTACTATTTTTAAAATTTTCAGCAGTTGTGCTTGCTGCGTTGTAGGCTGCCATAACCATATCTTCTAGCATTTCTACATCGTCTGGATCTACAATGCTAGGGTCTATATTTATACTTTTTAACTTGCTGTTACCGTCTACCACAACAGTAACTAGCCCTCCCGAAGCCTTGCCAGTATGCTCGCTATCTTCTACTTCTTGTTTTGCTTTTAGTGCATCTTCTTGCATTTTTTGAGCCTGCTTCATAAGTTGCTGCATATTGCCGCCACCAAATCCACCGCCAAATCCACCAAATTTTGCCATAATAAATTCTCCTTAAATTGTTTTTAATTGTTACAGCAACCATTAAAAGTTGCCTAGTTATATTTTATATTTATGATATAATATACTCATGTTTTTAGACACTATTTAATCTGAAGTTTTCCGCCTAGTTTTAACGACAAATCGTCTATATTGCCGCCGCCACTGGTAGTTACAATCTGCCACTTTAATCCGTAAGTTTCAAAATATTCGGTTAGAATTTTACCATACTTTTCGGTATTAAGCATGCTTATAGAAGCTTGATCTTTTATGTATAGTTTTACCGTTTTTTCTTCTACTGCTAGTTTGTAAATTTGTCTACAAGCCATAAGTAAACTCATAAGTTTTTGCTGCCTAACTGTTTCTAGTAAGTCGCCAAGTAGTTTGTCGTTACTACTAACAGTAGGCAATGTTTGTTTTTCCGCTACTTTGTTATCGGTTGTTAAATTTTCTGCTATATTACTATTTGTTAAACCAGATTTTACATTTTCATTTTTAAATAGGTCAGTTTTTTTAGTTTCAACACTACCACCATTATTTTGCACAATATTGCTTTTTAATGTGTTTTCGCTCCCAAGTAGTTTTTCTAATTTTTCTAACCTTTCCTCTAAACTCTCGCGGCAAAGCATTTTAATTAAGCAATTTTCTAGAACTATCCTTGGCGAGGTAGAATACCTTAAGTCAGCCTCTATGCTGCTAAGTAGTTCTATAGCTTTTGTAATTTTAGTATAGTTTTGCGAAACTGCTTGCTCTTGCATTGACGCAAAATCCTCGGCACTTGCAAGCACCAAAGCCTTAGATTTTTCCTTAACTGTGCTAATAATTAGTAAATCTCTAAAATAATATACCAAATCTTTGCCTAAGACAGCTGGGCTTTTGCCGCTAGATAATATTTTGTCCAGTTTAAAAATTACTTCAGTTAAGTTACCACAAAGGATGCTGCCCGCAATATCTATAAGCGTTTGACGCTCGGTGTTACCTAAAACTTCTACCACCGCGGCGGTTGTAAGCTTTCCGCTGTAACTAATACATCGGTCGGCAATACTTAGTGTATCACGAACCGACCCCTCGCCCGCCCTTGCAATTAAACTTATGGCATTGTCCTCGTATTCGACATTCTCTTTTTGCAAAATGCTAGTGAGTAGTTTTGTTAAGTCCTCTACGCTAACAAGTTTAAAGTCGAACCTCATACACCTAGAAAGTATGGTTGCAGGCAGTTTGTGGACTTCGGTAGTTGCAAGTATAAAGATTGCGTGCTTTGGAGGTTCTTCTAGCGTTTTAAGTAATGCATTAAAGGCACTAGGGCTAAGCATGTGAACTTCGTCTATAATATACACGCGGTACTTGCCATCTACTGGCGGATACTTAACCTTTTCGCGTAAATCGCGGATTTCGTCTACCGAGTTGTTGCTGGCAGCATCAATTTCTAAAATATCTAAACTATTGCCGCCCTTACAAAATAAGCACTCACCCTTCGAACCGCAAGTGCAGTTAACCTCTTTAGCAAAAATTTTGGCGGTACTGGTTTTGCCTGTTCCTCTGCTTCCGCAAAACAAATACGCATGGCCAACCTTGTCCATAGCAATTTGATTAACAAGCGTCTTTATTATATGATCCTGACCAATTACATCTTCAAACTTTTTTGGTCGATATTTTCTGTATAATGCTAGGTACATATATTCTCCTATTTGTTATATCACTATTTTTGTTATTAAGCGTTTGTATCAAGGACATCCTTTATAAATTTACTGTCCTAAGATTGCTATTTTAGTTGCCTTATATTATCTGACAACCAACTGTACTGCTTATTTTAGCTTATTTTTTATTCGTTGAATGGTGTTATCTATGCTTTTTACACTTTTGCCAAGTTGTTTTGCGATTTCCGATTGTTTTTCGCCAAGTAGATAAAGCTTAAGAACCTCGTTTTCTTGTTTGCTAAGTAGTTTTTGGCAAAGCTTAATTTTTTCGTCATGATCTTCCTTGTCTAAAACAATATCTTCGGGGCTAATTAAATCTGCCATTTCTTCGCGTTCGTACTCTTCGTCGTCTAAAGTTATTTTGTTTAGTGGCAAATAAGTGTTAAGAGCTGCGTTATTTTTTTTGTTTGCATGCTTAATTGCATCGTATATTTGGCGTTTAACGCAAAGTTTTGCAAAATTTTTAAACTTATCGGTTTTGTATCCCTCGGGGTCGTCGTAGTTTTTAAGTCCTTGCAAAAAACCTATCATACCCTCCTGAAACAAGTCTTCGTCCGTGCCGCCCACCAAATAAAATTTTCTGCAAATTTGGCGAATAGTACCCGAATATTCTTCGATTAGACTTTCTATCTCGCTTTCGGATAACTTCATTATTTGCTCCTTTGACGATAGGCTTCGTACAAAAGTATCCCAGCACTAACGCTTGCATTAAGCGAGTTAACTTTGCCTCGCATAGGTATGCTTACCACTTGGTCGCAAAGTTCTTTTGTAAGCTTGCTTAAGCCGCCGCCCTCTGCACCTATAACTAGTGCAACATTGCCTGTAAGGTTTGCGTTATACATAACTTCGCCGTCCATATCTGCACCAAAAATCCAAAAACCGTTTTGTTTTAGCTCTTTTATAGTTGTGTTAAGATTTACAACCTTTACAACAGGCACATAACTACTTGCCCCAGCCGACACCCTTATAACAGTTTCGTTAACAACTACGCTATTGCGGCTAGGGATAATTACACCATCAGCTCCCACGCACTCTGCAACCCTTATAACGCTGCCTAGGTTATGAGGATCTTCTAGCCCGTCTAAGAGCACCAAAACTTTGTCTTTATTTTTTTGCAAAACTTCGTCTAGTTCCGTGTACTTAAAATTATTGCTTTCTGCAATAATGCCCTGATGATGCCCCGTTGCAGATAACTTATCCAAAACCTTTTTGTCTACAAATTCTATTTTTGCATGCATCTTTTTAGCTTCTGCAATAAATTGCCTAATATCTTTGTCGGTTGTACCGTCTAAAACATAAAGCTTTTCTATAGTCTTTTTGCTTGCAAGTAGCTCGCGAACGGGATTTTTACCTTCTATCTTCATATTGTCTTCCTTATTTTGTTGTTTGCATGCTTTTTTCTAAAATTTCGTTAAGCCTTTTGGTGTTATTACATAAATACAAGTACCCAAGCACTGCCTCGTATGCCGTTGCATAAATGTACTCTGTTATACTGTAATTTTTTGCCTTGGTATGAATATTAGAGTTCCGTGCACGCTTTGCAACCTCTAATTCTTCCGCCGTAAGTGTTGGCTCTATTTCTCTAAACAGTTTGTACTGATTGCCTGCATTAACAATTTTACTTGCAAGTTTTGTAAGCATATTTACATTTGTATTATGCAAGCTAAGTAACCTTTCGCGTACAAATAAAGTAAATACCGCGTCGCCAACAAAGGCTAAGTCTAGGGCGTTAATGGTACTTAGCTCGCTACTTGTATAAACTTTACTACTATCTATATTCATAATATATTAATTATAACATTATATACTACTTTAGTAAAGTTAAATTTTATAAAGGAATAAAAATAAAAAAAACATACCTATATAGTATGCTTATTGTACTAAACTATAATCTTCTTTACCCTTGTTAATAGTGTCTAAGCGTTTTATAAGTTCTATATGTTCTTTTAGCTTTCCTAAAACTGTGTCTGCACTATGAAAACTTATAAACGCATCCTCGTCATCGAATTTAATTATAGGATTTTTCTTGGTAAGTTGAATTTCTAACTGATCTAAAGACTCTTTTAAAACTTTTATAAACTTATCTAATTCGTAAAAATATTTAACCTTAAATTCTTCAGCCCCCTTAAAGGCTAAAGATTCATTATTTATAAAAATAGTTCTATATTGTTCTGCAATTTCTAATCTTTGTTGTACTTTTAGGTAAAAGTCTTGTATATTACCATTAACAATAACAAATAAATTTTCCATAAAATCCCTACAAAGTTATTATATCACAAATTATTATGTTGTCAATGGTGCGATTAAAAAGCAAAAAACTTTCGTGTAATTTTAAAAGTTTTTATTATTATAGTATACAACGCCAACCAGTCTGGTAGATTTTTATTCTGATTTTTTGCGTCTATACTTACTTTGACCGTTATACTCGCTTTGCTCAAATTTCTTTTTGTCGCCGCCCCAAATCCACCGAATAAGAAATACTGCCATTAATATAGAAATCGGCAAATTTGCACCAACAAGCAAGCATACACCAATAATAAGATATGTCCCAATATTAAAAACGCAAGTTAAAACAATGCTTACAAATAAAAAGATAACTGCAGGTATGCCTGTCCACCTCCACACTTTTAAGGTTACTTTTACATGCTTTTGTTTGTAAAAGTTTAGTTCTATGCCATACCTAGAATCGTACTTGTAAATATCTTTAGAAAATTCTTCATCTATAACAACAAAGTTTTTATCAACTTTTATTTTAACCTCTTTAAGGTTTTTTAAATAATCGAACTCGTTAATATCGTACAAATAGTCGGTTGTAAAAGTTTTTGTTTCGCCGTCTAAACAGTACTCTAGCGTAAGTGCGTAATATTTAGAATTTACATTGCCATGATAGTGTACAGTTTTATAGCCTACAATTTTTGCAGTGGTTTTTGTGCTAGACTTGTGAGTCTTTGTTTCCTTAACCCAAAAGTAAATTTGCTTGCCCGCTATAACAAGTGCTAAACTGCCAAATGCAATTGGCAAAAGCACAAATAACAAAATTGGAACAATTATAAACCAACCGGGAGAATTACTCGGAAATTTAAAAATTGCAGAAATTATGTTATACAAAACGCCAATACCCAGTGCAACAAAAATGCTGCCAATAATCGTTAAAAATATAATTGTAAAAAGACTATGTCGACTGCCTCTTACTAAATTATCTCTATTTTGCATTTTCATAATATTATATTAACACAATTAAATGCCGGCATCAAATAAAAAATATCAAAACATTAAGTATAGATTATTTATATAGTTTATCTCGTTTTATATTTAAAAATCCTGTAAAAAAATCGGTATTGGTAACATTATGCCACCTCCACAGGCAAAAATTCAAATGATTTCGATACAGTTTGACCGCCAACGCCTGTTAATTTATACCTTAGTTTTTTGCCAATTAACTCTTTTACACTAAAGTTTGTGGTAAAAAGACCTATTACATTGTACTTTGTTTTTATCTTTTTATCATCTAGATACCATTCAATTTTATCTGTAAATAATGATTGCACTTGGATTTTTCCTTGATAATTATCAACAACAATATAAACAACTTGTGGAGCACCTATAGCGTTTCCGTTTTTACTAATTTCAAATAACTCTTTTTTATCGAAGTAAGATATATTCGCCCAGTCAACATCTTTATAGGGGTGCTTAATTAGTGGAGTATTATTTTGTTTTATTATTATGCCATCTCCGCCAAAATCTCTTAAATTTGCAATAATTTTCCACCTGTAAATTTTGTTAAGCTCTTCGTAATTAAAGATGGCGTTTGTTAAATGATTGGCAAAATCTAGCTCTGTAGCATTATTAACGGTCATAAAATGTTGCTTTGCACTTTGAGCATAGCCCAGCCGTGTTGTATTTTTAAAATGAATTACTCCATGGCACTTTGTACAAATTGCAATTATATTTTTTAAAGTTTGTGTTTTGTTTATTTTATCAAATTCCCATACCTCGTGAGCATCTAGACCTTCGGTGTTTGCTCCGCATATCTCACATTTTCCTTTTGCTCTTTCGTAGCAAAGTCTTCTTAGTTTATCCCAATCTTTTTGAGCAAGTGTTTTACTTAGATCGTTGTTCCAAGCACCTTTTGGCAAAAGATTAATATTAAGTTTAAAATCTTTCATATATTCACCTAAATCTCGGGATAAAGCGATCCTTCTAAATATCTTTTAGTAAATTCTTCTAACCCAATCTTTTTTATTAACTCTTCTTTGTTATACGGATCTATCGCCTTAATTTTTCCTTTCATTTCGGGAAATGGCGTACCATAACAGATAACCGCACTTGGTTTAATAACTTCTAACATTTTGTTATAACTTTTTAAAATTTCTTTTTTATATTTTTCTCTTCGATATGTAGAGATTGCTACTATTGAGCCCTCTTCAATACCATCAAAACAAAAATCATAACTATCTTCACCTGCACAACAAATTGTAGGTATAACCAATTTTCCCATTTTTTGCCAATACGCCCCACACCATCTATTTTTAAAAGTGCTATTAATTTGCAATGCCTTAGGCATATCCCAATACATGCTAAATTCGGGTGTTAAAAGTGCATAATATTGGTCTAGTTTTTCTAATGCTAAATTTGGTTTCTCATAAACATTTTCAAAATTCCAATCGTAAGTAAAAAAATGTATAGTTTTATCTTTGTTTTCAGAGTCGTTTGGTTTAGTTTTTACATAATTCCATAAACTGATTTTGTCCAAATCTATATTTTGTTTTTTTATAACTGGCATTCCATATTTTCCTGCCGTTTTAAATCCATTTCTAACTATCAAATGTTTTTTTAATCTTTTTTCTTGTATATATTCTGACTCTTCGCCATCGTCTGTAGTTAATACATTTTCTTTAATTTTAAATTGCTTTTCTTTTAAATGTTTTTGATTATTATCAAAATAAGCATCAATATTTGTATTAAATTTATCATCTTGCAATTTAAAATGTTGTTGATAATATTCATCTGCAAGTTTAACAATATAAAGCATTTTATCTCCACTATATGGAATAATTTGTTCTTTACAATCTGACCAAAATTCTTTATATTGATTTAAGCTCATTTGATTTGCCCCACCGATATAACTAGGGTTTTTGTTTTGTAATGGATCATCTTCCCAACCACAAACACTGCAAACATAATACTCTTGTTCTATAATTCCTAATCCACAACAGACACATTTGTGTGTGTTGCTATTAATTTTTAATATTTCGTCCACTATTATATTAATCTCCTTTATTTTTTTCAACTTTAGAATTGACTATAAAAATAATCTATTCCCCCAGTAGGTGGAAAATAAGTAACAATTTTATCTTTGTCATTTAGCATCATAAATTCGTTAGTTTCGGTATCATACATATAAGTAGGTCCTTTATCCGATTTATGTACAAGTTTAGAGGCACTATTGCTAAATAAAAATTTTACTGCTGCCCTTGAGTAGTCCGACAATTTAAAATAACCCATTTGTTTGCCATGTTTTATAAAATGTACATATTGATTATACTCTGATGTCCAATATGATGTAAGCTCACCTTGACCTTTTTCCACTATATCACCCCCTTGCGGGAAGATATAATTTTACTGCTTAACATTGCTCTCCTCCTTTTGATAAATTTAATAACAAAAGGAGCCACAACTTAGAAACAAATGTTAGCCAAGTTTAAGGTTGTTCGTTTTTGTTTAAGCTGCAAGTTATCCTAGTTTTTAGGGCAAGAGCTTTAATAGTTTGATTATATCATAAATAGTTAATATTTCTAAATTGTTAACGACACATTTACATAAAATTTTTTATTGGACAAGTTAATGTATAAAAAGAATAAAATTTTAGCAACCTAACATTAATGATGAAAAAATGTTATAAATTGTTTTTTTATATAATTATTGCTGCGGTTTGCAGTTGTACGCTAGGTTTATGCGGTTATGGCAAATCTTTTGTTGCTTTTGCAACGGGCGAAAACCAAACAGACAGTCCACCAAGCGTTGGATATACTATCGTTATCGATCCCGGTCATGGCGGCATAGATCCGGGTAGCATTGGCTACAAAACAAAAACACGCGAAAGCGATTTAAATTTAAAAATTTCCTTAATGCTGGCAGATAAACTTAGAGCTGTTGGCGTGCGTGTTATTATGACCCGTACAGACGACAACGCACTAGCCGAAGGCACAGGCAAAGAATTTAAAAAGAAAGACATGCAACTAAGAAAGGAGATGATAGACCGCATTCGCCCTAACATGGTTATAAGCGTGCATATGAACAGTTATACAAACCATATATTACGCGGAGCAAAGGTCTTCTACGATAAAACCAGCGAAATAAGCCGCAAAATTGCCGAAAGTATTCAAAGTCAGTTCGCTCAAAATTTAGAGGCTAGCAACAATGTTGCAAGCGTGGGCGATTACTATATGCTAAAATGTACCCAAAGCCCAAGTATAATTGCCGAATGCGGATTTTTATCTAACGCCCGCGACGAACAACTTTTGTTAGATCCTAGTTACCAAGAAAAAATAGTAAATTGCATTTTTGTGGGGGTTTTAAACTTTTTAAATATTAATTAACATAAAAAAACGCAAATATTATAATAATGATGCTAAAAATGGCATCATTTTTTATATATAATAAATAATCATTAAAAATAAAATAATTACGCATAAAAATAAGTTGATATAACTATGTACCTTCTTTTTTTTTAACAACGCCTCGCTTAGTAAACTTAATAATATTGTTGCTCTTTACATTTAATAATAAGCATAATCTGTATAACACACTAATTTTTATTTTATTAACATTACCGCATAAAAGTTTGTTTAAAATATATAAAGATATGTTACACTTTTTGCAAAATTCTCTTTTAGTTATTTTATTGTCCTTTATATAATCTAAAATTATTTTAGAATTATATGTCAAATTGTAGTTTTGCATAATTGTCTCCTTTGCTTTAATCTATAAATTAGCATAAAAAATTTCAAATGTCTTTAAGTACAACAATTGTTGTTAAATTTTTTATAAAACTAGTTTACATTAAAAATTTTGATAATTGTATAGTTATCGTAACTCCGATAAATTTTTTTAATATTAAAAAAAATAAATACTGTTAACTTGCTAAAATCATCAAAAAGATATATAATTGGAGTTACTATGGAAAAAGAATTAATAGAACAAAACAAAGAAGATTTTTTAGCTATTCTTACAAGCAAAGTTAAACGCGAAGGAATAGACAAATTTGTAGAATGGTTAGCTTCTACCGACTTTTTTACCGCTCCTGCAAGCACAAGGTATCATTTGTCGGAAGAAGGCGGGCTTTGCCAGCACAGCCTAAATGTGTACGAAAGGCTGGAAAAACTTATGCTTACCGAGTATGGCGAGGGCGGATATAATCCCGAAAGCGTTGCAATTTGCGGGCTACTGCACGATGTTTGCAAAACCCAATACTACAAGGTAGAATATCGCAACGCAAAAGAGGACGGCGTTTGGGTACAAAAGCCCTACTACACTGTAGACGACAGCCTCCCTTATGGCCACGGCGAAAAGAGCGTATATATTATTAACGGCTATATGCGTTTAACCCGGGAAGAAGCAATGGCAATTAACTGGCACATGGGCGGGCTAGATGCCAGAGTTCAAGGAGGAAGTATAGATTTTAATAAAGCATACCAAAAATACCCACTGGCACTACTTACGCATTTAGCAGACATGCAAGCAACTTTTTTGGACGAATCCGACTTTAACGAATAGTAACTAAGTTGTAAATTATTAAAAAAATAAATGCAATATTTACATTTTAAAAAATTTATGGAGAGTATATGGACTACAATAAATTAGCAGATTTACTATACCCTAATGTAGACAAAAACATTGATTATTATCTAACTAAGTACCCTAAACGAAATTTGCCGACTGGTGCAGAGGTTATGCGGTTAGGCCCTAGCCCTACAGGCTATTTACATATTGGGCATTTGTACAGTGCACTTATTAGCCGAATTGTTACAAATAAAACAGGTGGCGTATTTTATCTAAGACTAGAGGACACCGACCAAAAACGCTACATAAAAGGAGCAGGCGATGTTGCTTACAATATGCTTTGTTATTACGGCGTAACCCCAGACGAAGGCTACACTGGCGACGGTAAACCGCAGATAGGCGACTACGGCAGCTATGTACAAAGCCAGCGGCTAGAAATTTACAATTCTTTTGCCAAAGAGCTGGTAAAAAATGGCAAGGCATTCCCTTGTTTTTGCGAACGAAGCGAAAGTAAGCAGGACATACTAGACCGCCGCGAAAAAGAACTTGCAGAGAGCGAAACAATAACCGAGCACGACGAAGCTTGCCGAAATTTAAGCATAGAGCAAATAGAAGAAAATTTAAAAAATGGTAAACCTTGGGCACTTAAGCTTCGCTCTACTGGCGACCCAAATATAACGCACGACTTTGTAGACCTTATTAAAGGAAAACGCACTATTCGCGAAAACGGCAAAGATATAGTGCTTGTAAAAAGCGACGGAATACCTCCTTATGCCCTAGCCCATGTTGTAGACGATACACTTATGGGTACAACTATTGTTGTACGTGGGGAAGAATGGTATCCTAGCGTTGCTGCTCATTTAGAGATTTTTAAAGCACTTAATTTAAAACCGCCAAAGTATGCACATACCCCAGTAATTAGTAAAATTGATAACGGAAACAAACGCAAACTTTCTAAACGAAAAGACCCAGAGGCCGATGTTAGATATTATATAGAGCAAGGCTACCCAATAGATAGCGTAATAGAATACGTGCTAAATTTGCTTAACAGTGATTTTGAAAACTGGCGTGCAAAAAATCCGCATGCAGACATTAGCGAGTTCGACTTTTCTATAAAAAAGATTGGAAGCAACAACCCAATGTTCGATTTTGATAAACTTAACAACATTTCTAAAACGGTAATTAGTAAATATTCGGCAGAAAAAGTATACGAAAACTTACTTAATTGGGCTAAAGTTTACAATAAAGAGTTTGCCGAAGTTTTAGAGAACAATAAGCAAAAAACAATAGCTATGCTGTCTATCGACCGCGGTGGCGACCGCCCTCGTAAAGATATTTACGCGTGGAGCATGGTTCAAGAATTGTATAACTACATTTTTGAGGATAATATTAGTTATACAATAGACGACAAATATAAATCGCAAAACGCCAAAAACTTTTTGGCGGAATACATTAAAAAGTACGATATAAGCCTAAATAAAGAGGAATGGTTTGCTCAAATTAAACAAATTGCACTTAGCCATAACTTTGCAGATAATAAAGACTACAAGGCAAATCCTGCAGCTTTTGCCGGCAGCATCGCCGATGCCTGCAACTTAGTGCGTCTTGGGGTTACTGGCAAAACCACCACCCCAGACCTTTGCTCTATTATGCAACTACTAGGCGAAACAACTGTAAAGGCACGCCTACAAACCACGCTAGAAAAATTAATATAAAAAATTTAATAAAAATCAACTATTGCTTTACAAATTTTATTGTCCTATTAACCCAATAAAAAATTTAATTGCAAAAGTGAAGATTGATAAAAACACTCCTATTTTAGAGTGTTTTTATAATAATCTTTTATTATAATGCTAAACTAACTACATTTTTTGTTTTTAGTTTTTCTTCTTTTAGCATATCTTCTATAAATTGTGGTGCGGTTAACATAAAATATCCTTTAGGTTTGCTAGTGCACTGCTTATAATAATTATCAAGTTTATCCAAATTTTGTAAATACTGTGGGTCTTCTGAGTTATCTACAAGTTTATCTGCAAATTTTACTAGTTTACTATTTAAAATAAGCGTTGGTATAATATATTTATCTATAACTTGGTCATTTGTTAAAGCATTAAATAAATCGGTGTCATCTATATTATATTCTTGCCATATATATACCCCCTTTCTCCTCAAAATTGTATACGAGTAATTTACTATTCTTTTAACAATGTTAAATATTAAAGGTTTTTCTATATTATCTTTACAATCCTTTAAACATATCTCTATTTGATCCCACCAACCATATTCATCAGTAAAAGGAACAGATTGTACAATTATATTTAGCTGGCTTTTATTGTCTTCTTTAAACATATTGTATAAACTAGGCATATTTGAACAAATAAAGTTATCGTAAATCTCTGAAATGCCATTTGATAGTAAAGGCTCATTGTTATTTATAAAGCTTATAATATCTTTATATAATTTTTCTTTAGCATCATCAAAAGTGCGTATTTTTTGTTTTATAAATGGCTCCGAGGCATGTAGATGATCTGTCATAAAATATTTACCATTATAAATTTCTTTGTAAATCTCTATGTCTTCGTCAGATAAACCAAATTGCTCTTTGCAAGCTTTAATATTTAAAGCTGTTTCTTTCCAGTTAGTACCCAAATCGTCCGCACATGCACGAAGTAACCAGTAAACTTCCTCTTGCAAATCTAGCTTTCTTATTTTTATTTGCAAAGCGTCCTCTGCTTCTGTAAAATAAACTTTAGCCATATTTTTGCACCTAACCTTTAATTTTTTATATATTCCATAATTTGTGGATGGGTTCTAAAAAAGTTCATAGCTTTATTAACAAAATCATTTAAATTTTTAGAGTCGTTATAAACCAGTTTTAATTGTTCTAATATTAAAGCTTTATCTTTTTTATCATTATTCCTTTTAATATCAACTATGTTTTTTAGGTCAGAATTTTCAACAATGCTTGTTTTTAAAATATCTAATGTTTTATAGTGATTAAATTCTGTGTACTCACTAAATGCCGAATCTTGTTTAATAACTTTACCAAGTAACGTATCTATAAGTGCATTAATACAATCTTGCCTGGTATAATCTTTACTATTTGCGGGGCAAATATATAAATAGCCATTGCCGTAACCATTGCATCCATGTTGCAAAATAATGCAAATTAAATCTCTATTAGTAGGAAAATCGCCTAAAATCTTAGCAAAAGCTTTGTTTATTTTGTCTTTATTATCCTGCCATGCTAACGCCGTATCGTTAGTATATTTTTCTAATAGTTCTAGGTTGCGTTCCTTTTGTACAAAGGACATAATCTTATCGTGCCTTTGTTCTTCGGGTAACTTTAACATTTCTAAATAATCTATACCGTACTTTTTTAAATATTCAGTGCTAGAAATTCTTAAACGCCTTAATTGTCTAAGAATTAAATTAGTAGTAAACTCGCTACTTTCTAAACAGAATTTTATTTTAAACATTTCACAATTCTGCAAATTATTAGATGCAACAAGTTCGTCTAAGGTAACATTAAATATCTTAGCCAATTCTATTAATATTTCTAAGCTAGGAACGCTTTCGCCGTTCTCCCATTTAGAAACACTTTGGCTTGTTATATAAAGCTTTTTTGCTAATTGTTGCTGCGTATACCCCGATTCTTTTCTTAAACGCGTTAAGTTTATAGCTAATGCACTGTTATCCATAATTTTACTCCTTTAATTTTATTTACAGGTATATTTTAGCACTTGTTATTGATTTATTCAATATATGGCGAGCAAAAAAATTCACTAATTATCAATAAAATTCAACCATTGGTTGAATTTTTATAAAATTAAAAAAGATAGCAAATACGCTATCTTTTTAGTTAAAATTTATTATTTATATTACTTATTCTGCAGTTTCGGCTTCTGTGCTAGTAGCTGCTTCGGCGTTTCTGCCTTGCATGTCGTAGTAGCCAACTTCGGTTGGAGTTACTTCGCGGTAACGCTTTAAGCCAGTACCGGCTGGTATTAACTTACCAATGATAACATTGCCTTTTAGACCAACTAGTGGATCTACACTATTTTTAATAGCGGCATCAGTAAGTACCCTAACTGTTTCCTGGAAGGAAGCAGCAGAAAGGAAGCTATCAGTAGCTAAGGCTGATTTTGTAATAGAAAGTAGTACACGCTTAACTGTCGCAGGCTCGCCGCCGCTTGCAAGCACTCTTTCGTTTTCTTCCTCGTACTTAAATATGTCTACAAGGTCGCCCGGTAGCATATCGGTATCGCCAGCTTCCACAACTTTAACCTTTTTAAGCATTTGACGAATAATAATTTCTAGGTGTTTATCATTAACTTCGCACGAAGATTTTTTATAAACCTTAAGTACTTCCCTCATCATGTAGTCCTGAGTTTCCTTAACACCCTTAATAAGTAGTAGTTCCTTAGGATCGATTGGTCCTTCGGTTATAAGGCTACCAGGTTCTACCTTGCTGCCTTTTTCTACTTTATATTTAGCACCATAAGGTGTACTATAACTTACTTCTGTGCCGTCTGGAGTTACAACAACTACCAATTGTTTAGCTTCGTCCGCTGTTTTAACAACGCCGGCAACTTCGCTAATTACTGCAACACCATGAGGTTTTTTTGCTTCGAATATTTCCTCAACCCTTGGAAGACCTTGAGTAATATCGTCCGCAGACGCTGTACCACCACCGTGGAACACGTTCATGGTTAGCTGTGTACCAAGTTCACCAATAGACTGTGCTGCAATTATACCAACAGCTTCGCCCACTTGAACAAGGTCGCGGCTTGCCATATTTCGGCCATAGCACTTAGCACAGCAACCATACTTAGAGCGGCAAGTAAATACAGTACGTATTTCTACTTCTTTAATGCCCGATTTTTCTATATTGTTTGCTTGCTCTTCGGTTATCATTTGGTTAGCAAATGCAAGTACTTCGCCGGTTTTTGGGTCTACCACATCGTTCACCGCAACACGGCCAACAATGCGTTTTCCAATGCTTTCTACCTCTGCCTCGTCGTCGTAAATAGCAGAAATCTTCATGCCTTTTACCTTTTCGCCTAATGTTGCAAAGCAGTCTTCGTCGTCGATAACAACTTCCTGAGCAACGTCTACAAGCCTACGAGTAAGGTAACCTGCATCCGCGGTTTTAAGAGCTTTATCGACCATACCTTTTCTGCCTCCACGGGTAGAAATAAAGTATTCGATAACGCTTAGACCGTCTTTAAAGCTAGACCTAATTGGAACTTCTATAGCTTTACCCGATGTGGTCATCATAATACCACGAAGACCAGCAAGGTCGCACATGTTACCTTTAGTACCACGTGCAGAAGAATCTACCATCATCTTTAGAGGGTTTTTGCTATCGTACGCCTCGATTGTTGCATCTTCCATTTTTTTACGAGCATCAATCCAAATGTTTACAAGGCGGTTCGACTTTTCGTCAGCGGTAATAAGCCCGCGTTTAAATTGCTTTTCGGTTGTTTTAGCAAGTTCGTTAGCTTCAGCAATAATTTTAGGCTTTTTAGAACTTGTTCTAATATCAAATAAGTTAGCAGTTAAGCATGCTTTGGTAGAATATTTAAAGCCTTGCTCTTTAATTTTATCTAGCATAACTGCAGTTGCAGTAGAGCCAAGATTATTGTAACATGCTTTAATTATAGTTTTAATTTGCTTTTTACCAACAGGATAATCTACTTCTAATTTTAAGTAGTCTTCTGGGGTTTCGCGCTTAATTAGCCCAATTCCTTCTGGAATAGCACGGTTGAATATAATTCTACCAACACTAGTAGGAATTCTACCGCTATAAGTAACGCCGTCTACGGTTTTTTGCATACGCACATTAATTTTAGCTTGTAGGCTAATTTGCCCTAATTCGTATGCCATAACAGCTTCGTCGCTACTAGAAAAGTTTCTGCCTTCGCCCTTTTCACCGTCTGCAGTAAATGTTAGATAATAGTTACCAAATACCATATCCTGTGTAGGGACAGTTATAGGCTCGCCGTCTGCAAGTTTAAGTATGTTGTTAGAAGATATCATCAAAAATCTTGCTTCTGCCTGAGCGTCTATGCTAAGTGGTACATGCACCGCCATTTGGTCACCATCAAAGTCCGCGTTAAATGCGGTACAAACAAGTGGGTGCAACTTCATTGCTCTACCTTCTACTAGCACTGGTTCAAACGCCTGAATAGATAGTCTATGAAGTGTAGGTGCACGGTTTAATAGTACTGGGTGATCTTTAATAACGTCCTCTAGAACATCCCAAACAATTGGTCTTGCACGATCTACAATACGTTTAGCACTCTTTATGTTGTGGGTTTGGTTAAGATCAACTAGTCGCCTCATAACAAATGGCTTAAATAGTTCTAGAGCCATTTCTTTAGGAAGTCCACACTGATAAATCTTTAGGCTAGGACCAACGACAATAACCGAACGACCCGAATAATCTACACGTTTACCAAGTAAGTTTTGACGGAAACGTCCTTGCTTACCACGAAGTAGTGCAGATAAACTTTTTAGTTCGCGGTTACCAGCACCGCTTATAGCCTTACCGCGGCGACCGTTATCTATAAGAGCATCAACCGCTTCTTGTAGCATACGTTTTTCGTTACGGATAATAATATCTGGCGCACCAAGTTCTATAAGTTTTTTAAGCCTGTTGTTACGGTTAATAACTCTACGATACAAGTCGTTTAAGTCGCTTGTTGCAAACCTACCACCATCTAGTGGAACCATAGGACGCAAATCTGGTGGAATTACAGGAAGCACATCCATTACCATCCATTCTGGACGACTGCCAGACTTACGGAAACTTTCTACTAGACTTAGTTTTTTAGCAATTTTAAGTTTCTTTTGCCCTTTACTTGTAGCAAGTTCGGCTTTTAATTGCTTATTTTCCGCTTCTATATCTATCTTTTTAAGAAGTTCTTTTATAACTTCTGCACCCATGCCAGCTTTAAAGGCTTTTGCACCATATTTTTCCTGAGCTTCGCGATATTCGCGGTCGTTTAAAATTTGCTTATATTCTAGTTCGGTTTCGCCCGGATCAGTTACAATAAAACTAGTAAAATAAATTACTTGTTCTAGATTTTTTAATGACACATCTAATAGTGTTCCAATACGCGAAGGCACACCTTTAAAATACCAAATGTGAGTAACTGGAGTAACCAATTCTATATGACCCATACGCTCGCGTCGTACTTTAGATTTAGTAACCTCTACCCCACACTTATCGCAAATAACGCCTTTATAACGAATACGTTTGTACTTGCCACAAAAACACTCCCAGTCCTTAGTTGGTCCAAAAATGCGTTCGCAATAAAGACCATCGCGTTCTGGTTTTTGTGTACGATAGTTAATGGTTTCTGGTTTTGTAACCTCGCCATAGCTCCATTCTCTAATTTTTTCTGGACTAGCTAATCCTATTTGAATAGAGTCAAAATTATTTAATTCAAACATATATTTCCCCTTATTTTGTGGCTTATTTTATAAATCAGAGTCGTCAAAATCAAACAAATCTGCATCTTCGTTTTCTACAAACACACTCTCAAACATATCAGATATGTCGTCGTCGCCACCAAGGTCTACTTCTACCTCTTCGGTTTGTGGTTTCTTTTTGTTTAAGTTACGATTATCGCTTAAATCTCTATCGTCTTCTACAAGATCTTTAAGCCCAATTTCTTGCTTATCTTCGGTTAGTACTTTAATATCTAGAGCTAATCCCTGAAGTTCTTTTATCATAACCTTAAAGGCTTCTGGAATACCAGGCTCTGCAATATTTTCGCTACGAACAATAGATTCGTATGTTTTTTGTCTACCAACAACATCGTCGGATTTAACAGTTAGCATTTCCTGAAGAGTGTTAGCTGCACCATAAGCTTCTAGTGCCCAAACTTCCATTTCACCAAATCTTTGACCACCAAGCTGAGCTTTACCGCCTAATGGTTGTTGAGTAACTAAGCTGTATGGTCCAATGCTACGAGCGTGCATCTTATCGTCTACAAGGTGATGAAGTTTTAGCATATACATGTAGCCAACTGTCGCCTTATTTTCAAATGGTTCGCCCGTTCTGCCATCGTATAGTTGCATCTTACCGTCAGCAGTGTAGCCGTTTTCGGTAAGTAAACATTTAATTTCTTCTTCCTTAGCACCGTCAAATACTGGGGTTGCAACCTTCCAGCCTAATGCTTTAGCTGCAAAACCAAGGTGAGTTTCTAGTAACTGTCCTATATTCATACGGCTAGGAACGCCAAGAGGGTTTAGTATAATCTGTATTGGTGTACCGTCTGCTAAAAATGGCATATCGGCTTCTGGTAGTACCCTAGATACAACGCCTTTGTTACCATGACGACCAGACATCTTATCACCCACGCTCATTTTACGTTTTTGAGCAATGTATACACGAACAAGTTTATTTACGCCAGTTGGTAATTCGTCTTTATTATCTCTGGTAAACACTTTTACGTCTACAACAACACCGCCTTCGCCATGCTGAACTCTAAGTGATGTATCTCTTACTTCCCTTGCCTTTTCGCCGAATATAGCACGAAGCAAACGTTCTTCTGGAGTAAGTTCTGTTTCGCCCTTAGGGGTAACTTTACCAACTAGTATATCGCCAGTAGTAACTTCTGCACCAATACGAACAATACCGTTTTCGTCTAGATTGCGTAGTGCTTCGTCGCCAATGTTAGGAATATCACGAGTAATTTCCTCTGGTCCAAGCTTAGTGTCACGGGCATCGTGCTCGTATTCCTCAATATGAACAGATGTAAGCACATCGTCTTGAACAAGTTTTTCACTAATAAGGATAGCGTCTTCAAAGTTATAACCTTCCCAAGGCATGTAAGCAATAAGAATGTTTTTACCAATGGACAGTTCGCCGTTATTAGTAGATGGACCATCAGCAAGAACATCTCCCGCTTTAACCTTATCGCCATGGTTAACAATTGGTTTTTGGCACATGCAAGTACCGGCGTTAGAACGTACAAATTTTATAAGTGTATATTCTTCGTCGCCATGGTCTGTGTCAAGAACTATTTTATCTGCTGATACATATTTTACTGTACCGTTAGATTTTGCTACAACCATTACTCCGCTATCTACTGCTATTTTGTGTTCTACGCCAGTAGCAACAATTGGAGCTTCGGTTTTAAGTAGTGGAACTGCTTGTCGTTGCATGTTCGATGCCATCATCGCACGAGTTGCATCGTCATTTTCGATAAACGGAACTAGTGTTGTTGCAATTGATACAAGTTCTTTAGGGCTAACATCAATAAAGTCTACCGCAGACTTAGGAAACTCTAAAATTTCGCCTTTTTTACGGCAAATAACAGTGCTATTAACTAGTTCGCCGTCCTCGGTTAGAGGTTCGTTAGCTTGTGCTATTACATATTTCTCTTCCACATCGGCAGTCATATATACAACTTCGTCTGTAACTTTGCCAGTTTGTTTATCAAATTTACGATAAGGAGCTTCTATAAAGCCATATTTATTAAGTTTAGCATAGGTAGCAAACGAGTTAATAAGACCGATGTTTTGACCTTCTGGAGTTTCGTTAGGGCAAAGTCTGCCATAATGAGTATAATGTACGTCACGCACATCAAAGCCAGCACGCTCACGAGTTAACGCACCAGGCCCTAGGCTTGATACTTTACGTTTATGAGTAAGAGCCGCTATCGGGTTTGTTTGTTCCATAAACTGCGACATTTGGCTAGAGCCAAAGAATTCGCGCACCGCTGCACTAACAGGACGAGTGTTAATAAGTGTTGTTGGGCTAATTTCGGCAACATTTTGAACTTGCATTCTTTCCGAAATTACTCTTTCTAGCCTTGCCATACCAATAAAGAATTGGTTTTGAAGTAGTTCGCCAACTGTCTTTATACGGCGGTTACCCAAATGGTCTACGTCGTCAAGGTAACCTAAACCTTCGTTTAGGCTTAAGTGATAGTTAATAGAACTTATAATATCGTCAAACATTAAATGTCTGCCAATAAGTAAATCGTAATTATCTGCAATCGCTTGCTTTTTAGCCTCGATTGTTTTTGCACCTTTAATAACTTCTAATAATGTAGGAAGATGAACAAACTCATCTAGTTCTACGTCGTCTGGATTAACACCAGCATAAGCTTTTAAACTAACAGTGTTGTTGCCGATAACATAAAATTTATCGTTTTTACCCTCCACTGCAACCTTGTTAACACCAGCATTTTGCACAGCTAAAGCTTGCTCTTCGGTTAAAACTTCGCCCGCAACAAACATAGGCTTGTTTTTTACAATAATATCTTCGGCAAGAGTTTTGCCAACTATACGATTAGCAAGTCCTAATTTTTGGTTAAATTT
Source organism: uncultured Clostridia bacterium (assembly GCA_947054085.1). GTDB lineage: Bacteria > Bacillota > Clostridia > Christensenellales > UBA1242 > RGIG4790. The sequence continues at coordinate 23,165 of CAMRVD010000001.1, forward strand.
ATATCTACCAACGCTAGTTATATCGTATCTGCGAGTAGAATAAAAACGTTTTTCCAAATCTTTTTTAATCGCACGATAGTTAAGCACTTCGCCAGGTCGTAAACGTTTAGAAATTTCTACAAGTGCTTCTTCCTCGCTCTTTGTATGATCCTTTTCGATAGACTTAACTATAATTGGATGATTATTAAATACCTCTAATATTTGCTCATCGGTAGAAAGCCCCATTGCACGCAAAAAGATTGTAGCTACCATTTTTCTTGAGCGGTCTACATGAACCCATAATACGCCATTTTGGTCTTCTTCAAACTCTAGCCATGCACCACGACTAGGAATAATATCGGTTTCGGTTACAAAGTTACCAGTTTTGTTAACGCCTTGGCTACAATAAACCCCGGGACTTCTTACTAGTTGACTAACCACTGCACGCTCTGCACCGTTAATTATAAACGAGCCGTTGTCTGTCATAAGCGGAATATCACCCATAAACACTTCTTGCTCTACAATTTCGCCAGTTTCTTTATAAACAAGACGCACCTTAACTTTTAGTGGAACACTGTATGTAGCATCTCTGGTTTTACATTCGGCCTCGGTATATTTAGGCTCGCCGCTCAAGCTATGACCTATAAAATGAAGCTCTACTTTAGCGTCGGTATTATCCTCCCTCATGTCCGAACGGTTAAGGTTGTCGGTATCGGTAATAGGAGAAAAATCCCTGAGTACATCACGGATGCCTTTTGTTATAAAATTGTTATAACTTTGTTTTTGAACTTCTACCAAATATGGTATGTCTAAAACTTCGTCTATTTTACCAAACTTATACCTCTCTGTTTTTCCGTATTTGACCTTTTTAACTTTAATGTCGTTTTTATTCATTCTACCCTCCCTAGGTAAAAAAGTGAAATATATTTTAGTCTCTTCTTAGGTATCCTCGCCTAGAAGAAAAACAGATAGTTTTTTATTTAAATTATAAATTTTTATATATAAAATGCTCTTTTTTGTACACTATTTTAGTAAAAATAGGTATAAAAGTGCATAATACTCATAGTAAACTACAATATACTACCACAAGCGAATTTCAAAGTCAATAGAAATATATAAAATTTTTTTTATTTAGTAATTTTTTACAAGTTTTTCCAAAATTATGTATTATTTATTTTTTATATTAATATTTTAATAATATAATTCTTTGCATACAAAAAACACTTGGTTAATTTCCAAGTGTTATAATCTTTTATAAAATTTTTACGCTATTCTTCGCCCCACTCGCCATATGCCTTTGCTTCTTCTTCGGAGACATAACGTACTACAATACCATTTAATTGTTTTTGTAAGCTTTCGGCTTTGTTTTTTATTTCTTCCTTATAATCTTCTGCGCCTGTTACATCGTAAATATTATTATACTCTTGCAATAATTCTTGCGCTTTTTGCTTAATTACTGCCCCTTCTTGATTTTTACATCTAGATGAATCGCTTATTATACTGCTTAATAATTGTTCTATATAATGAATAGAAAATTCATCATTAGTAATTTCTGCATTTAGTTTGGGCACTTCTTTTTGGTTAGTAAAATTATCTACAGCATCAGTTTGTTGTGTTGTATCATTAGTTTGGTTTAAAATGGCTGGATTTTGGTTTAATATGCAATTGTCATTTAAAACTGTACTATCTACCTTAGGTAGTTCTTGCTGAATTGTTTGAGGTTTTGATTGAGCACTCTCTTTAGTATTTTGTAACTCGCCAGCTAGTTTAGAATATTCTTGTTCTAGGTAAACAATGCTACCTTGTGGATCTTTTATATAATCGCGTTCGTCAATATCGTCAATTTCCCTTATTAAAAAGTGAGTTTCCGGTAAATTTAAAGTGAATATTTTAGAGCAGATTCTATTATACCTTTCTTGTAAATCTCTTGGTAGTAGTGCCATAAGCCGTCCTCCATCTGTCTTTAGTGTAACACAAAAATAACTAAATTACAATACCAAATTTTAGTTTTGCGAAAAATACGTTGTAATATGTAGTTATTTTATATCAAACTAAATTAAATTATTAAGTGTTAGTTAAGTTTTCTATTTTATTAACAGATTTTTGCAATTTATTTCGACTTGCGAATCTTGCTATATTTTCTATTATAATATGTGCAAAACCGTTAAGAAGTATCGCATAATAACTAATACACCTAAATAGTATTAATGCCCATGCTATGTTATCCCCAACCGAATACATACCTACACCAAACAAAAATATAAAACATATTTCCATACTGCCAGTACCCCCCGGTAAAGGTAAGCATGTGCTTACCATTATACATAAGTAATACTGACACATTGTTACAAGCATGCAAACAATTACGTCTAACGAATTAGAAAACGCAAGGTCGCTAAACGCCATAACTACGCAAAACGGAATAAGCCCCATTGCTAAACATTCTATAACACTAAGCAAAATAGTAACAAAAAGTGTTCCTTTATTTTTATTAAGATACTTTATGGAACTTTGATATTCCTTAACTTGAGTAAGCATTTTATCAAAAGTTTTACGATAATTTTTTACAATATGCAATTTGTAGCCTAAGCGGACTATCCATTGTACAAAAGATCTACCAATAAGCTTACCATTGCCAATAATAAAGTATAAAAAACATGATATAACAATAACAATCAGTCCGATTGCCCCAAGGATTCTAATTATTGCCATTAAAAAAGTTTGAAGTCCGCCACTTATAGGTATAAGAGGCACTGCAAAAAAATACAAAAGAACACAAGTTATAGTAAAAACAAAGTTATAAACTATAAGCTTAATAATAGGAACACTGGTAGAAAGACCTGCACTAAGTCCGCTTTTAGTAAGTCTAATAATTTGCGATGGCTGACCTCCTATTTGAGTGGGAGTAATTGCATCGTAGTATTTACCGACACTAGCTAAGCGATAACTTAAAAAGAACTTACGTTTACCCGTTGTCTTTTTAATAAGTGCATAAAAGAAAAATGTTTCGCACAAAAAGAATAAAATAAGTAATCCAAAGCCACCAGCAAGCCACCAAAGTCTATTACCTTGAGTTGCAGCAACATCCACAAAACTTCCTGTTGCAGAGTCTAGCAAATTCTTTACTATAAACATCATTAAAACTATGTTTATTGCTAAAAATATAAGGTTTGTTATAATGCGTTTTTTCTTTTTTGGCTTTTCTTGCGACTCCACCGCCTCGCTCATAAGCTTATGGACGGTTTCAGTTTCTAGTATAGTTTCGCCAATAATATCATCTATTGTAATTTGGTTAGGATCTATTTGTGGCTCTGCAATAACTTCTTTATTTTTTTGCTCAACAAAAACCGGAGGCTCTACCCCATCCATGATTATTTGTTCACTCTTCTTTTTAGCCATTATCAAAAGTATACCATATAAAAAATATATTTGTAAAGTTTAAAAGTGCGTAGTTTAAACATACAAACCAATATTTATAAATATTATTAAAACTTAATTGTCAAAATATATTATGGATTTTATTATTTTGGCATCGAATATGCAAGTTAAATTATAGTGACTGATTTTGCAACATTATAAGCTATCGCATCTAATATTTATACAAAAATAACAATCTTTAATTATACTATCTAAAATAAAAAGACCTGCTAAAACATGCAGGTCTGTTTATAATAAAACAAAAACTATTCCGCAGCGATACTAGACAATATTAATTTAACACTACTAATACCTTTATTGATTACATAAATGCTGTAATCTTGAACCATAGATTTACCAACAGTTAGATTATTAAATTGTGTTTTTGTAAGAGGGTACACGCCATAATAATCACTACCATCTATTTGGTCTACACCAGTTAAGCCATAACTGTTTAGTTTTCCATCAAATACTTTGCGAGTAACCATAAAGTCATTTGTATCTAAACCTTGTATGTTTATACCAAGCATAGTGTACGGGTTACTAACGCCAACATTATATCCGTTTTCCGAAACAGTTATTGTCGAACCTTGTTTACCCACAACCCCTGTAGCATTTATTGTGTTGTTATATTCTGTTAAATTAAGCGAAAATTCTTTGTCGTTAAGCTTAATTTTTGTATTAGCCAAAGTTTCAAAGGCCACTATTGGTGCTGCTACATAAAGTTTGCTATCTTTAACATAGTATGCTTTATCTACAATTTTATTGTTTAGCCCAATAGAAACTGCAACATTTTGATCTTTAGTAAAACTTACATCTTTAAAAGTTAATTTTATAATTTCAGGTGCATTGCTAAGTGTACCAAGTTGAACATAGTAGCCCAGTTCTTCGCCAAGTTTTTGATTAACTTCGGCTAGAGTAAATGTTGTTTTTCTTTCTTCTTGCCAGCCTGTTCCTAGTTCTGCATTGTTATAAACCTTAGTTTTTAAACTGTTTATAACATTATCTGCATCCGCTTTAATTTGATTGTTTGCCATAAAAGTAAATTCGTTACTTGGTTTATCTTTGCAACCAACAAAACTTATAGATAGCACTGCTAAAATTGTAAGTGGAATTGCAAGTAAAAAACTTTTAAACTTCTTCATGATTATTCTCCTTTTTATCTTATATTTCTTACTTTTGTAAGATATATCTACATAATACTCTTACTAATGTAAGATGTCAAGTATTTTTATTACAATTGTAAGATAATATAATTGTATGGAAAATAATTTTAAAGAAAATTTAAAAACCCTAAGATTAGAACGCGGCATCGGTCAAGTAGAACTAGCAAATGCTCTTATGGTAAGTAAGGGAGTAATTAGTTTGTGGGAAAACGGGCTTCGAGAACCCGGTATGTCGTCGCTGATTGCTATTGCCAAATACTTTGGAGTATCTATAGACTACCTAGTTGGGCTAGAAAAATAAATTGCATTTTTTTGCTAACAAAAACACATCGCGAGGATGTGTTTTTGTTTATATATTTATTTTTATTCTTTATGATAGATTGCATTTGCAGAACTATGTATTAACGTAGCAGTTTTTATTTCTGCATTCCTCTCTAATTGTATTATTCTTCGCTGAATTTCTTTTTGTTTTAATATGTCGTCGCTAGAAAGTTTATCAAGCTTTTCAGATTCGGCTTTTACCATTATTTCTGTTATTTTTGTAAAAATGCGAAGGTAATCATCGTTGTATTTAACTAAAAAGTCACAATAATTTTTAACACTACCTATAAAATAATCCTGCAAATTTGTTGTATAATTTAAAATTTCGTTATCATCATCGCTAGTATAATCTAAAATTTCGTTATTATCATCGCGTTCTACTTTGGTTACCATTTTGCAGTTAGTTTCGTTTACATCAAAAATTTTTATGTGGTGCTTATTATTTAAGTTAAAATCATATTTTATCTGCAAATAATTAGGATAATAGTAACCATCTGGCGAATACGCGTTTAATGCTTCGCACAATTTATATTTATTTTCACAACCTAAAATATCAAAATTATAAAAATTGTACTTATTACTAGTTTTGTTATAAAAACCTACTTTTGCAGTTACAGACTCGTTAGGTTTTAAATTTTCTAAATCTATATCTAAAATATCTTTTAAAAATAATTTTAAATCTTTTATTGTTACATTACTCTTCACGTTGCACAAACTCCCTGTATTATTCTTCGCCGGGCTGACTATTTTTTTGTAAAAATGCTTCTGCCGCCTTTGTAGACTTTTCTATTTTTTTAGAAGTTATTTTTAACAAACTTTTAACATGTTCTATATTGCTTCTATAATTTTCTATTTCGGATTCTGTTTTATTATAAAAATACCTATGTTCCTGCTCATTATCTTCTATAAGCGCTTTTGCGTAACCACTATCCTGCTCCATAAAATACTTTTGCATTTTTTCGGATAAATTTTCCGCATGCATAGCAACTTGGTCAAAATATCTTCTACCATGAGCATCATCATAAAATTCTACTTCTTCGTAACGATAACTACAATATTTTTGATCAAGAACCAATCTTTTTTCTAGTGTTATATTATCATACCCACTATATCTATATATACATTCTATTTGCATAGGATGGTCAAACCTTAAATCACCGTTGCTTCCTATTAAGTCTCCCAAAGTTTTACTGTCTTTAAGTTCTAACTCTTCAAATTCGTATCCGCCATCATAATAATTGTATTTTGACAAATAAACTTCTGCTTTTTTTAGTTCTTCCTTAGAAATACCAAAAACATCACAAATAAAATTTTTAACTGCCTTTATTTTTATATTAGATTCCACTTTTTAACCCTCCAAGTTTACTTAATAAAAGTATACCCCACCATTGTTAATCTGTCAACCCCCAACTTTGTAGAAAATTTTAATAAAATACAAACAAAAAGATTGGTAATTAAATAATAGATCAAACTAAATCCCTCAGTCTCGTCACAACTCTTGCAATGTTTCTCGCAATTTAAAAACTTGCTCCTCATTAGCAAGGTTGCTCCTCTCCCCACAAAGTGATACTTTGCGGGGACCCCGTAAATACTTGCCAACTCCACTTGCAGGGGAGCCACTAGTTACGCTAAACAAATTGTTACAAAAAAAGGAAACATGGTGTCTCCTTTTATATAATTATTAAAACAACTTTTATCTTTACCAAAAGCTTTTAACGACAAGAATTAGATGAAATATAAAGAAATAAACCCCTCAGTCAGCCTCTGGCCGCCAGCTCCCCTTGTGTAAATTGCAATTTTTTTATCACCAGCTCTAAATTGGGGGAGCCCTTGGCAGACGAGGATTTTACTAAGCGTAAATGACGATGTCTGCTTTTTTAGATTTTCTACAACTAGTTATTTTTAATGTAAATAATATTCAAACTCCTTTTAACGGCATAATTTTAGATTAGACGAGAGCATAATAAAACCCCACGATGCGATTTTACTTTGCGTAAATGAGCAGTGTGGGGTTTTATGTATAAACGAAGTATAACTAAAATTATGCCGTTAAAAACTATTTAATAATTTTAGAAACAACACCAGAACCAACAGTTCTGCCACCTTCACGAATAGCGAAGCGAAGTCCTTCTTCGATAGCAACAGGAGTAATTAGTTTAACTGTCATGCTTGTGTTATCGCCAGGCATAACCATCTCGGTACCTGCAGGTAGTTCGATAGAACCAGTAACGTCTGTGGTACGGAAATAGAATTGTGGACGATAGTTGTTGAAGAATGGAGTATGACGACCACCTTCGTCTTTGGTTAGAACGTATACTTCTGCGTTAAACTCGGTATGTGGATGTATAGAACCTGGTTTGCAAAGTACTTGACCACGTTCTACATCGGTTCTTTGGATACCACGTAGTAGTACACCAACGTTGTAACCAGCAACAGCTTCGTCAAGAAGTTTACGGAACATTTCGATACCGGTAACAACTGTAGATTGTTTAGCTTCTTTTAGACCTACGATTTCTACAGTGTCGTTAAGTTTAAGAACACCACGTTCTACACGACCAGTAACAACTGTACCACGGCCAGTGATTGTAAATACGTCTTCGATAGGCATTAGGAATGGTTTGTCGTTATCACGAGCAGGAGTAGGAATGTAAGCGTCTACTGCGTCCATAAGTTCGCGAATAGCTTTTACATTGTCTGAATCCCATTTGCCAGCTTTAGCATCTTCTAGAGCTTGGAAAGCTGAACCACGGATAATAGGAGTGTTATCTCCGTCGAAACCGTAGTTAGAAAGAAGTTCTCTAACTTCCATGTCTACAAGGTCTGCAAGTTCTAAATCTGAGCCTAGTTGGTCCATTTTGTTCATAAATACAACAATTTTTGGAACACCAACCTGACGAGCAAGTAGAATGTGCTCTCTTGTTTGAGGCATAACACCGTCGGTAGCAGCAACTACAAGGATAGCGCCATCCATCTGAGCAGCACCGGTGATCATGTTTTTAACATAGTCAGCGTGTCCTGGGCAGTCTACGTGAGCGTAGTGACGATTTGCAGTTTGGTACTCGATATGAGCGGTATTAATTGTTATACCTCTTGCTTTTTCTTCTGGTGCTGAGTCTATTTGATCGTAGTCTTTAATTTCTTTGTTACCTGGGTCGTAGTCGTGTCCCATTATAAAAGAAATAGCAGCACTTAAAGTTGTTTTACCATGGTCAACGTGGCCGATTGTACCAACGTTAACGTGTGGTTTTGAGTTGTCAAATTTTTGTTTTGCCATTGTTTGTTTTCTCCTTATTTTTTTGTGATTTATTTTTATGCTTTTTTAGCATTCTCACCAATTATTTTTTCTGCAACATTGCGTGGAACTTCGGCGTAGTGGCTTGGTTCCATAGTGTAGTTACCACGGCCTTGAGTGTTGCTTCTAAGGTCAGATACGTATCCGAACATTTCGCTCATTGGAACTTCGGCACGTATAGTTTGTACACCATTTTTTAGGCTTGTTCCGGTAACACTACCACGGCGTTTAGATACATCGCCCATAACATCACCAAGATATTGATCCGGTACTTCTATTTCTACACTCATGATAGGTTCAAGAATTACTGGGTCGCCCTTTTTCATGCCATCCTTAAATGCCATACTTGCAGCAATCTTAAACGCCATTTCGCTAGAGTCTACTTCGTGGTAGCTTCCGTCGTATACAGTTGCTTTAAAGTCTACAGTTTCGTATCCAGCAAGCACACCGCTCATTTTGGCTTCTTGTATACCTTTGTCTACTGCAGGAATATATTCTTTAGGAATAGATCCACCAACAGTTTCGTCTACAAATTGGTAGCCGCTACCAGGTTCTAGTGGCTCAAAGCGTACTACGCAATGACCGTATTGACCTTTACCACCACTTTGACGAATGTATTTGCCTTCTACCGAAACTGCTTTTTTAATGGTTTCGCGGTAAGCAACCTGAGGCGCACCTACGTTACATTCTACCTTATATTCCCTTCTCATGCGGTCTACAATAATGTCTAAGTGAAGTTCGCCCATACCCTCTATAATAGTTTGACCAGTTTCTTGGTCGGTATGGCGTCTAAACGAAGGATCTTCTTCGGATAGTTTTTTAAGAGCATTAGCCATTTTTTCTTGGTCAGCCTTAGTTTTTGGCTCTACCGCTAGGCTAATAACTGGCTCAGGAAATTCCATTGGGTCTAGTATAATAGGTTTACTTTCGTCGCAAAGGGTTTCGCCAGTGGTTGTGTCTTTTAACCCAACTAGGGCAACAATGTCGCCTGCATATGCTTCGGTTTCCTCTGTTCGGCTATTTGCGTGCATCCTTACTAAGCGGCCGATACGCTCTTTAGTCCCCTTGTTAGAGTTATATACATAGCTACCCGATGTTAATTTACCCGAATATATTCTAAAGAATGTAAGGGTACCAAATTGGTCTTTAGCTATCTTAAATGCTAAGCCGCTAAGAGGTTCGTCGTCGCTAGCTTTACGAATAATTTTAGCTTCGGTTTTAGGATCAATGCCTTCTACTGGAGGTATATCTATTGGGCTTGGGAAGTAATCTACAACTGCATCTAGTAGTAACTGTGTACCTTTGTTGCGGTAACTTGATCCGCAAAGCACTGGAGTTATTTGCAATGCTATTGTTCCTTTGCGGATTGCCTTTTTAATTTCGGCAACTGTAAGTTCTTCACCGTTAAAGTATTTTTCTAATAATTCGTCGTCTAGTTCGGCAACTGCTTCTATAAGAGCAGCTCTGTATTTTTCGGCTTCGGCTTTAAGGTCGGCTGGTATTTCGGTAACTTCTATTTGTTTACCTTCGTCGTCCTTATAAATTTCTGCCTTCATTTCTACAAGGTCTACAATACCTTTAAAGTTGTCTTCCTTACCAATAGGAATTTGAAGTGGTACTGCATTTGCACCAAGTTGTTCCCTCATGGCATTTACTGCTGCAAAAAAGTCTGCACCTAGTATATCCATTTTGTTTACGTAAGCAATACGAGGAACATGATACTTATCTGCCTGTTTCCAAACCTTTATAGATTGCGCTTGAACGCCTTCTTTAGCAGTAAATAGCTCTATTGCACCATCTAGGACTTTTAAGCTACGCTCTACTTCGATAGTAAAGTCTACGTGTCCTGGGGTGTCGATAATATTAATTTTATGATTTTTCCACATACAAGTGGTGGCAGCAGAAGTTATAGTTATACCACGCTCCTGCTCTTGGGCCATCCAGTCCATGGTAGCTTGACCATCATGAACTTCACCAAGTTTGTGAGATTTACCAGTATAATACAAAATACGCTCGGTGGTGGTGGTTTTACCAGCATCGATGTGTGCCATTATACCAATGTTTCTGATTTTTTCTAATGCAAAATCTCTGGCCATATAAATAATGATTCTCCTGTAAATTAGGTAAAATGGGCAAAACTCCCCCATTAACCTATAAGATATTATAATTTATTTGTAAAAAAATGCCAACTATTTTTAAACACTTTTTTATAATTTTTACATGTTTTTAGGCTATTATACCAAAAAATATGATATTTGCAACGTATATGCGTTGTAATTTACCCAAAACTTAAAATTAAACAGACCATAATGTCTGTTTAATTATTTTTTGTTATTTAAAAATATGTATTTTATTGCTAATTAATAATAATTTTCGCTTTAAGCGGTTGTAAGTTTTATAGCATATTTTTTGCAAAAATCTTACACCTAACACATAAAATTAACTATAAATGTAACATATTTTAGGGTGAAATTAGATGCTAGACTTCGTCGTAACTTTGCTTTATTTATCGCAAATTTTAATTTGCTCTTTTTTTTGCAATGATACTCCTCTCCCCATACAGTTTATTCTAAACTTATGGGGCCCCGTATTTACAGATAGGAGCTTGACGATTGCGTAAGTGACTATTAGTACAAGGCAAGCATCTGCAGTATAGCACTAATTAATACTCTAAAATCATTTTAGCGTTATGATCCTTAGCAAGTCGGCAAAAATTAGAATTTTACTAAGGCTCGCCATGTTTGATCTCCCGCGATTTTACTAAAGCGTAAATGAGCGGGCGTCAAGCTTGGCAGTATATTTGCTGTAAGTTTAATTCTAACACAGCAACCATTTTAGTGCGAGAATTTGATTTGCAGCTAGGCTCTCAAAAATTTAATCGTTAGGAGTTTACATAATTGTAAATGACTAATGATAAATTTTTGTAAAAACAACACTGCAAACAAATTGTCGCACTAAAATTACCAGCGGTAGCTTGCAAAGGCCTTATTAGCTTCAGCCATTCTGTGCATTTCTTCTTTCTTTTTAAATGCACCACCTGCTTGGTTGTATGCATCCATAAGTTCGTTGGCTAAACGCAAAGCCATAGTGCGGTCTGTGCGTTTGCGGGCGCTTGCCACAATCCAACGAATAGCAAGTGTTTGACGTCTAACTGGGCGAATTTCCATAGGAACTTGGTAAGTAGAACCACCTACACGGCGAGCTTTAACTTCTAGCACTGGTTTAACATTTTCTAGTGCTTTGTCCCAAACTTCCATAGCAGAAACGCCAAGTTTAGACGAACTTATTTCTAATGCTTCGTATACAATTTTTTGAGCGATTGTGCGTTTGCCGTCTTCCATAACTTGATTAATAAGTTTGGTTATATCTTTGCGGTTATATACAGTATCGGCAAGAACTTCTCTAACTATTGCAGCATTTCTTCTTGACATTGTTATTCCTCCATTTAATATTTAACTAAATATTTCTATTGCTTAACAGCACATTAAAATTTATTTAGGACGTTTTGCACCATATTTGCTTCTTGCTTGTTTGCGATCCTTAACACCAGCAGTATCTAAGGTGCCACGAACAATATGGTAACGCACACCAGGAAGGTCCTTTACACGACCACCACGAATAAGAACAACACTATGTTCCTGCAAATTGTGGCCAATACCTGGAATATAAACCGTACCCTCCATTTTGTTAGAAAGCCTTACTCTTGCAATTTTACGTAACGCTGAGTTAGGTTTTTTTGGAGATGTGGTAGTTACAGATAGACAAACGCCTCTTTTTTGAGGACACTCCTCTAGTATTGGAGATTTATCCTTAACGGTTTTGTCTTTTCTGCCCTTGCCATGACGGACTAATTGAGCGATGGTTGGCATATTTTTACCTCCTATAAGTATAAAACGAACCCTCCAGCCCCATGGAGAAATTCTTGAAATTTTTTATAGCCTAAATTTACACACCTATAAAAATTAGACACAAAAAAGCTCAAACACGATAATACATGCTTTGTTATTTTACCAAACTAATAAAAATAAGTCAATACAATAACCAAACTTTTTATCACTTTTTTATAGTTTAGAAATATAAAAATAAAGCAAGTAGGGTATTTATTAAATCTACACATTTACTTTTTTACTTTTGTGCATCAAATTACTAATTTTTGCTGCCATATACTAAAAAAATGAGCATAATGCTCATTTATTCTATTTTACTCCGTTTTGCTTTATGTAGCCAATTTTATAGTCTAACTTTTTAAGTTTGCCAAGTACCGGTGCAAGCTCTACCGAAAGTGTGCTTTCTATCATTGACAATATTTTTCGCTCGTTTTGCTTACTAATATTATAACTAAAATCGTACCCTTCTTTTTGTATGTCTACACCAACTAATTTACCATAAGTATAAAGTTTGTTGTAAGTAGAGTTTTTGCGATACTCTTCTACCTCGTATTTTGCAAGATCCAATATATTTGCAATATTTGCCTCGTCAACATTTTTAGTTAATTTTTTTATTTTTTTATTTAATTTTTTGGGCAATACTTCTATAATAGTTTCAAAGGTAGAATAATAATTACTAAAATCCAAATTATCGTAAAGCTTAAGTACATGACATAAACTTTCGATATTTTTTATCTTTTGTATGTATTCGTAACTAGTGTAGCCATTGTCTTTGTAAACCGCAGTCCACCCCACCATTTGTGCTAAACTATTAAGGTCTATATATTTCATAAAAATCCTTTATTTATTTTTAAATGTAAAAGCACCAACGTAGGTGCTTTTAGATATTTTATATTATTAATCTTTTATTTTACTGCCATTCTGTTCCATTATATAATACATTATTTATAGCAGCTTCCCTCTCGTTTAATTCTTGAAGCATAGGTGCAAAAGTATTACTATTCCTTGCTGCATCAATAACTTGAGCATAAGCAGATGACGCCATTTTTTTATATTGTTCAAACAACTTATTATTTTTATAAAAATCTAATATCTTTGATGCATCAAGTTCTACATTAATAGATTTATCTGTTGAAGCTGCTTCAAAATCTTTTATATTATATAAATTCTTTTTGCTTACAAAATTGCAATATTCTGCAACAATAGCTGTATTATGATAATAGTCTTTTCTTGGCAAGCTTTCTTTACCTATTGCAAATCCTTTTATTTTTGTTTCGCCATTGTTAGCAAAGTTAGCCATGCACGCAATTTTGTCCATTCTAGAATTATATACAACTTGCATGCCAGCATTTATTGCTTCGCTGATTAAAATCGCTTTAGTTAGATCGTTGTTTGTGTGCGACCCCGTATTTATTAATTCCATAGTTATGCCTCCTTGGATACCAGTAGTTTGCCAATAAAGTTTTTGTAGTCTTGCTCGTAAGTTGTAAGTGCAAATTCGTCCGAAACTTCGCACGCAGCAAGTAGTACTACGCGTTTTGGGTTTAAGCTTACAGCTTCCTCGTAAGTGCAAGCACCAGAAACGTCCGACTCCATTTTACCAGCAAAGTCCAAAAACATTTCGAGGTTTTCTAATGCAGACAAATAAGCTTGTTCTACAGTATCGCCTCTTGCAATTAAATCCAAATCCGGAAACATTGCAAGGTAATTATTTTCCTCGTGGTCCGCGTAAACAACTAATGGATAGACACATTTTTTCATGGAATTCCCCTTTAGTAATAATTAATACATTTTTATATTAACACGCTAAGAACCAAAAAGTAAAATGTTTTTTAACTTTTAGTTTTGACTATTTAGAGTATACTACACATTTTTACTTTTGTAAATACCCTTTTTTAACAAATTTTGACAAAATTTACAAGGAAATTTTTTAACATCTAACATAAACAAAACGAGGGAGTATTTCCTCGTTTTTTTATTGTTTTAAGCTGCCTTACCAAGATTTAAAGTTATTTGTGCTTCGTAAGTATTTACAAACACATCGTACATACTAGTATCCTGCAAAACAGGATTTTTAATAGACGATGCTTTATCGCCAAGCAGATCGCCATCTGCAAACACTGCACAAAGCTGACCTTTAGTGCTGTTTAAAAAGTAAGTGACTTTATTGTAAGCAGTACTTAACATATTTAAAGTTACTTTTCGGCTTATACCTTTGGTTTCTACCCTAACTTTGCCGCTAAGTTCTGCAAAGGTAAGATTAATGTCGCTTTCCGAATAAACGCGTACGTCACCTTTTAAATTACTAGCATTAATACTTCCTCTGCCAGTAAATACATCCACACCTTGAATGTTTGCGTCGCGGTTTATCCTTATATCTGTACTAGAGGCATTTGTAAAATCTATATGACCGTTTGCACATATATTAACTTTGCCGGTAGTGTTTTTTAAAGTAATATCGCCGTTGCCGCTATTTATTTTAGCTGCACCAACGTTACCAAGTTCGCCCACATTAACATTTCCCGAACTTGTTATTTCTACACCATCTATTGCCGCACCTACATAAATATGGCTATAATTAGATGACACTTTTGCATGCCTTACACTCTGTACATTAACTTGCGAGCTATTACTATTAAGTGTAAGGTTTCCGCCAATAGTAGCTATATTTACAGCACTTGATGATGTGGTAACGGTAACATCTTTTCCGATGCTATTTAGCTTTATTTCGCCACTGTTACATGTTATTGTTGCCGTACCTTTAACTACTGGCGGAGTATTTCCAAAAATACTGCCACTTTCTGACACAACCAATAAGTTATTACAAGAAACAAACTTAATGTTACCACTTTTTGTGTTTGCAGTAAAATCACCATCAATTGCACCAGTAAAAGTAATGTCGCCTGTCCTTGTATTGGCTACCGCATTTCCAGTAACTGCTCCGCACAAAATATCTCCACTAGCAGATGCTTCTGCATTTAAATTACCAGCAACTTTATTTATGTTAATGTTGCCAGTAGTAGTAACTATTTTTAAGTTATTAACACTTCCAAGCGTAACGGTAGACCTATTAGTTTGAATATCTAAACTGCCTAAACAACTTTCGATATTAATATATCCTGTGCGGCTGACAATTTTATTATTGTTGCCACGAACGCTTCCAAGATCGATATTACCACTAGTAGTTGTAACATTTATACTACCTAAAATTTGACCGCTAATTGGTTTTTTAATGCTACCCGAACTTGTTTCAACATTTAAGTTATCGCAACCTGCAAAACTTAAATCGCCACTGCCCGAATTAAAAGTTATGTCGCCACCAACAATATTTGTTATGCTTAAACTTTCGTTTGTAAGGTTTGCAATAACATCTCCATTAACTTTTACATTAGAACCTAAACTTACATATCGGTGAGTGTTAATTGTAAGTTGGTTAGTTATAGTAAGATTACTATTATTAATATTTAGTCCGCCATTACTACTAAAGCTTAGATTATTTAAGGTTTGATTACCTCCGTTAAAATTAGCCTGGCTTTTTTGCGAATTAATATAAATATTATTATAATTTTCATATTCGCTAGGAAGATTTACATTTAAATAAAATTTTATATTTTCCCTTGCCCAAATAAATTTTTGATACTCGGTAACATTAATGTAAACTGCACTATCTTTTGCGGGGTCAAACGTTTGCCCATCTTTGTTGGTGAGTGTTACATTTGGTACAACCTTAGCTTTTGCAAAACCTTGATAATACTGTACAAACTCTACACCAAGAGGCGACTGACTGCCACTAAAATTAATATTTATTGGAACTTTGCTAGCGTTTATATATATATCTTTACTAGTAAAAGTTTGAATTATTGTTTGCTCGTGCTTACCAACCACACCCGAAACATATTTTATACCAAATATCTCTATTCCTGGGGCAAGCATCATAATAACAACTAATGCAAAAATGGCGAACAGTATTACTCCTAAAATTATAGATATATAAATAAGTGCCTTTTTCATAATCCGCTCCCCTTTTTTACATAGATATTATATATATTATAATGCCTACTATTATTATTGTCAATATATATGCTTTTTATGGATTGACAGAATTAAAAAAACCTTAACCCGCAATCTTAGGTTGCATAAGCTAAGGCCATTATTTATGAAGGACGAGTGCACTATGTCTGCCCACTCACGGATTTTAATTAAGCGTAAATGAATAGTAGCGGGCAGGCATAAGAAAATATAGGATTTAAGAAATTTAAACTCACTTCTTATTGTTATATAATTAAGGCTATTATTTTATGAAAGGCGAGTGCTCAAAAAATGCTAGCGATAGGAGCTTACTTATGCGTAAGTGACTAGTGCTAGCATTTTTTAGAAAGCGAATTATTTTATGAAAGAATAGCCTTAATTCGGCGGACGCCGGCAGAAGAAGCCTCTTCCTTAACAATCTTAAACTTACCTAAAGAACCGGTATTTTGTACATGCGGACCACCGCAAATTTGAAAGTCGATATCACCAATTTTATAAACGCTGACAACTTCGTCCGCAGTGCCGTTATAAATACCATATGCACCACTGTTTAATGCCTCTTTATAAGGCATCTCGTGCCTAGTTACTGCAATATTTTGTTCTATAACATTATTAACAAAATCTTCTAGAGTTTTAATTTCTTCGGATGTCATCTTATGGTCTAAATTAAAGTCAAAACGCATACGCTCATGGGTTATATTGCTGCCCTTTTGTACCGTTTTTTCGCCAAACATACGTCTAAGCCCTGCAAGCATGATATGAGTTGCTGTATGGTACGCAGTTTCCTTTTCTCCAGTAGCTGATAGTCCGCCCTTATTTTCACCCTTATGAGCGGTTCTTGCTAGTTCTTGATGCTCAGAAAAAGCTTTGTTGTATCCGTCCATATCTACGGTTAGTCCTTGTTCTGCCGCCATTTCCGAAGTAATTTCTACCGGAAAACCATAGGTTTCGTATAGCCTAAAGGCCTGTTTGCCGCTTATAGTTGTTTCTGGCATATAACCTGGGTTAGATTTTGCCATAAATTCGTTTTTACGATTAATCCCACTAACAACTTTTTCAAACTCCTTAGTACCGGCAATTATCGTTTTTTCAAACTTGTCAGCCTCGGCTTTAATACTATCTAGTATGTATTGTTGTTTTTCTACAAGAAGTGGGTATGCTTTATCATAAACTTTTGTAATATAAATGTTGCAAATGTTTAGTAAGTCCTGTGTTGTAAGCCCTAGTTTACGAGCATGACGAATAGAGCGGCGAAGCAGTCTGCGTAAGATGTATCCGCTGCCGACATTGCTTGGAAGTATTCCGTCTTTGTCGCCAATAAGCATAACGCTAGTACGCATATGGTCAGCAACGATTCGCATACTTTTGGTTTTTTGCTCGTCCTCGCCATACTTAATGTTTAAGGCGTCTTCCATATAATTAATTACGCCCAAAAATAGGTCGGTTAAATAGCCGTCGGTAAGGCCGTTAACATACATAAGTAACCGCTCAAACCCAAAACCGGTGTCTACGTTTTTATTTTTTAATGGAGTGTAGCCGCTATCGGTTTTAAGATACTGCATATAAACATCGTTGCCGACTTCTACCCACCTGCCGCAATCACAAGTAACATCGCAATGCTCGCTGCAAGGCTTATCTGTTATTGGATAAAACCATTCGTTATCGGGCCCACAAGGGGTGTTGGTTGTACCCTCTAGCTCCCACCAGTTATCTTTTAGGTAATAGATATTTTGCGGCTTAACCCCTGCCTTTACTAGGCAATCTACAGCCTCATCGTCTTTTGGAACATCACTATTCCCCGCAAAAACGGTGGCACAAATTTTATCTTTGTTAAACCCTATAACCTTTGTTAAAAATTCAAACGACCATTGAGTTTTTTGCTCTTTAAAATAATCGCCCAAACTCCAGTTACCCATCATTTCAAAAAAAGTAAAGTGACTAAAATCGCCAACTTCGTCTATATCAACCGTACGTACACAGCCCTGAACATTACAAAGCCGAGTTTTTCCGCTTGGATGCTTTTTACCAAGTAAATACGGCATAAGCGGTTGCATTCCCGCAACATTAAACATAACACCAGTGCTTCCATCGCCAATAAGCGATACCCCACCAATATCGATGTGCCCTTTTTCTTTATAAAAATTTAGCCACTTTTCTCTAAGTTCTTTAGAAGTTAATTTCATGATAATTTCCTTGATATTTTTGTTGATATTATTTACATAAGCTTTAGAAAAATAACTTATGTTTTTTTACCGGCGAAAGATTATTGCCTTATAGATAAAAGATCCTTCGACTTGCGTACCGCTCGCTCGAGGACTAGCTAAAAAGTATTACATTTTATAGATTTTTGTAAGCTTACTCAAAATCAAAATCTAATTTATTGTATTTGGTTTATAACTATCTTTAAGTGATACTGTGCGGTTAAACACAAGTTTGTCTGCAGTGCTGTCTTTATCTAGGCAGAAGTAGCCCGTACGCAAAAATTGATAGCGGTCGGTATAATTAAATTCTACATCGTCCTCTGCGTAGCAATTGTTTAAAATTGTTAGCGAATTTGGATTAAACTCGTCGTCCGCCGCCGTCTGCTCCTTGCCGCCAGCAGCATTATCTTCTTTTGGAAGTGTCAAGTTTTCGAATAGCCTAACTTCTACTTGTTTTGCGTGGTTCTGGTTAATCCAGTGAATTGTACCCTTAACTTTTTTAGTACAGTTACTACCAGACTTTGTTTCTGGGTCGTAATCTGCATAAACAGTTGCAACATTACCGCTATCGTCCAAATCGTAGCCCGTACATTTTACAATAAATGCACCGTTTAACCTAACTTCGTTACCTACAAAAAGTCTGCGATATTTTGGTGGCGGAGTAATTTCAAAGTCCGAACGCTCTATATATAAATTTTTACCAAAATAGTATTTGCGTTTAGAGGTTTCTTCCTTTTGAGGGTAATCTGCTAAACTTATTTCTATCTCCTCGTCATCTGCTAGGTTGTTTATAACAAGTTTAATAGGATCGGTTACAACCATAACACGCTTAGAGCAATCGTTAAGGGTATTTCGCACAAAGTAGTCTAGCATTGCAGGATCTATAACCGACACTGCCTTACTTATGCCTGCCGCATACACAAAATCTATTAGGCTTTGAGGCAGTATTCCGCGGCGACGAAGCCCTCGGATTGTATAAAGCCTTGGGTCGTCAAAACCGCTAACTTTGCCCTCGTTTACTAGTTTTTTTATAAACCTTTTGCCTAGTATTACGCCCTTTATATAAAGGTTAGCGTACTCTATTTGGCGGCTATGATTAGTAAGCCCGCTATTTTCTACCACCCAGTTATATAGTGGACGGTGATCCTCAAACTCGGGACCGCAAAGTGAATGCGTTACCCCCTCGATGCAGTCGTCTAGTGGGTGCGAAAAGTCGTACGATGGATAAATTTTCCACTTGTCGCCAATGCGTTGATGATGTAAGTATTGTATGCGGTAAATAACCGGGTCACGCATATTTATGTTAGGGTGAGCCATATCTATTTTAGCCCTTAAGCACCTTTCGCCCTGCTTAAACTCGCCGTTTTTCATACGCTCAAAAAGGTCTAAATTCTCCTCTACACTGCGGTCACGGTATGGGCTGTTTTTGCCGGGAGTTGTAAGCGTTCCGCGGTAAGCAGAAACCTCTTCTGCAGAAAGGTCGTCTACATACGCCTTACCCTCTTTAATAAGTTTTACCGCTATTTGATAGTTTTGCTCAAAATAGTCGGTAGCGTAATAAATATTGCCCCAATTATACCCCAGCCATTTTACATCTTCCTGGATGGCGTCTACAAACTCTTGACTTTCCTTTTCGGGGTTGGTGTCGTCGTAACGCAAATTACAAACGCCGCCGTATTTTTTTGCCGTGCCATAGTTAAGTACAATGTTTCGTACATGGCCTATATGCATGTATCCGCTAGGCTCTGGTGGCTGACGGGTTTGAACAAAACCCTTAACCTTGCCCTCTAAAATATCTTTGTTAATTTCGGCTTCTATAAAGTTAGTCACCTCTATTGGTTTAGATTTTTCCATATAATTTCTCTTGATTAATATAATTTTATTTGTTTTTAAATTTTGTTTTAACAATAAGCATTAAAATTAATGCGTAGATAAATTTGCTTTATCTTTAAAATAACTAAATTATCTTTTTGTATGTACCTATATGCTAAAAATAGCATTTAAATATTTTTCTAGCTATCAAAAATATCGTCTACTGGAGGCATTGTGGCCTGCTGCTCTGGTGGAATATCACCGCCAGTATAACTAAATCCGCCGTAATCCGCCGACAAATCGTCAAAGCCCTTAGGTAGTTCGCTTTGCGGAATATCGCTAAAAATATCACTGACATTGCTGTCGTCTATAACTGCACCATGCATCGCTTCGTAGGCTTGCTCTAAACTCTTTTCGTTTTGGTCTTTAGAAAGGTTTACAAAACTTACGCGGTTGCCGTCCCAACCAACATTAACGCTGCCTGGCTGACCATTACGGAATTTTGCAATAATAAGCTCTGCAACATAGCTTTCGTTTTTAATTGGCTCGCCTTCTGGCTGATCTTTGCGGTCGATAAATATAATCATATCCGCGTCTTGCTCTATCGCACCGGACTCTCTTAGGTCGCTTAGCATTGGGCGATGACCTTGTCTGCTTTCTACCGCACGTGATAACTGCGAAAGCACAATTACTGGCACATCTATTTCTTTGGCTAATATTTTCATGTTACGACTCATCTCCGATACTTCGGTTTGACGATTATCGGTTTTAGAATCGCCCGTCATAAGCTGAAGATAGTCTACAACCACTAGGTCTAGTCCGCGTTCGCGTTTAAGCTTACGGCATTTTGCTAGTATTTGCGATGGTTTATTTAAGCTATTGTCGTCGCAATAAATGCTAGCCCCCGCAAGTTTTTTATGCGCACCCCAAAGCTTAACCCAATCGCGTTCGTTTAACTCGCCCGCTCTGGCCTTACCCATATCTACACCTGCAATCGAGCATAGCATACGCTGTGCAAGTTGCTCTCGCCCCATTTCCAAGCTAAATATGGCACATTTTGCTTTGTCATCTATAGCGGCGTTGCTAACAATGTTCATAGCTAAACTGGTTTTACCTATGCCGGGACGTGCAGCTAAAATAATTAAATCGGTCTTTTGAAGCCCACCTATTTTTTTATCTAAAGCAATAAATCCAGTACGAACACCACGTTTAGTACCACCATCTTGATTAATTTCTTCAAAAATTTCCATGGCGTTATTAAACGCACCACTCATGTTTTCTAGCCCACTAGAAGAACCGTCTTCGCCAATTTCGTACAATGCCTTTTCTGCATCGGCTAAAATATCTGTACTGTCTGCTTCGTAAGCTTTGCTTGCAACATTAGAACATGTTTCGATTATCTGGCGAAGAACACTATCGCGTTTTACAATCTCGGTATAACTTGCATGATACGCACTACTAGGCACAGCATTAGTAAGGCTTGTTATGTAGTTTATGCCTCCAACAGCTTCTAACTTTTCACGTTTTTCTAGTATATCTATAAGAGTTACAAAATCTACTGGTTTTGCTTGCAAATATAAGTCCTTCATAGCCTCAAAAATTATTTTATGAGTTTCGCTATAAAAATCCTTAGGCTCTAGCTGCCCCACTATTGTTTCTGCAGCTAAGCTATCTATAAGTGCACTGCAAAGCACTGCTTGCTCTGCCTCCAAATTATTTGGCATAACCCTTGCTGTAACTTTTTTTGCCATCAACATGCTCCTATGTATAAAAATATATATAAAATATACTACTAATAAAGCCAAACTGTCAAGAACAAATAATAAACCGAGCATACATTGTATAATTTGGTTTATTTAAACAACATGTTCCACAAATTTTATAAATATAATTTCTACTCAAAACAAAAACACCAGCATAACGCCAGTTGTTTTTTTATTAATATATTTCCTAAGTTTTATGGTTAAACCAAAAAAATTACTATACCCTTTAAACGGCGAGAATTAGTGCAAGATGAGTGCTCTAAAAAAGCCAGCGATGGAAGTTTACTTTGCGTAAATGACCAGTGCTGGCGTTTTTAAGAAAGCGAAATATTGTACTAATTATCGCCGTTTAAATTGTTTTGTATGGAAGCAATGCCATAACCCTTGCCCTTTTAATAGCGCCCTGAAGTTCGCGTTGATGTTTTGCACAAACGCCGGTTGTTCTACGAGGTAAAATTTTACCTTTTTCGGTCATAAATCTACGAAGTTTAGTTGTATCTTTATAATCGATAGAAGCTTTTTCTGTGCAGAAAGCACAAACTTTTTTTACGCTTTTACGGGTTTTTTTAGGGTTTTTATCATCGCCATCGTTTTTTACGATCTTTTTGTTCATGATATATCTCCTATTATTTTTTTCTTAATTGTGGGCAAAAATTTGCCACAAAACACGCAAAATTAATGCAAAAATCATTAAAAATGCAGTAAATTTTGATGATTTTGGCCTGTTGGCTAACTAATAGCACTAATTAAAATGGATGACCCTGCTCTTTTATTTTAATTAGAATGGCAAATTGTCATCGTCGATAGGCTCAAACTTATTTACAACATTAGTTGTTGGTTTTTCGCCTACTTCTGTTTCGCCGTCGTCTTCTGACATAGCCGACTTGGTAGATAAAAATTCTACATCGTCAGCCACAATTTCGGTCATGTATCTTCTTGTACCCTCTGGAGTATCGTATACTCTAGTTTGAATAGTACCGCTAACAGCTGCTTTGCTACCTTTTTTTAAATATTTATAGCAGTTGTCGGCTGCCCCCCTCCAAACGATGATAGAAAGAAAATCAGCTTCTCTTTCCCCGTTAGGGCTAGTGTATCTTCTTGGTACTGCAAGGGTAAATTTACACAAACTTACACCATTTGTAGTTGTGCTTAATTCTGGATCCTTTGTTAAGTTTCCAATTAAAATTACTTTGTTCATAATTACTCCTAAAGATTGGCAAACTTATTTTGCAACAATCATATGTCTAACAACATTTTCGGTAATGTTTAGTAGATCAGATATTGGTTTTATTGCATTAACTTCTGCTTTAAAAGTTAGTAAGCAATAATATCCTTCGGTTGTGTAGTTAATAGCATAAGCATATTTTTTTACGCCCCATTTATCTACACTTAGTTCTTTACCGCCATTAGCTTCTACAATAGAACTAACCTTATCTACTAATGCTTGTTTTTGCTCGTCAGAAAGACTTGCATTTATTATATAAAGCATTTCGTAAGATTTCATTGATAACTACCTCCTTATGGACTCATTCGGTTAAAGTTAATATCTTTAACAAGGAATTGCTAAGTAGGATTATAACATACCGACTATACATAAATCAAGTACTTTACAAAAATAGCCAAGACTATTTATAAACTAAAAACATATACTAATATATATTATCTTAATTAAATACTTTTAGGTTGACAATACATGTTTTTTTGTGTACTATATATACTAGAATAGTTTAAAGTGGAGAGAATTATGGCAAAAAAATCTTTACCAAATCAAGTAAATTTAGACGACGTTTTAAATGGCGGAGCTAAGTCTTCTGCTACCAAAAAAACAACAAAAAGTTCAAAAAATGTTGCCAAAAATAACTCTACCAATAAATCTACCACAAATAAACAAAAAACAACTAAATCAAAAACCCAAAACAAACAATACGAGCAAAGTGTAATGGAATCACCACTTGCAAAATCAGAAAATGAAGTTGTAATTAAAGTTAATTTAGACGACGTTGCACTTGACGCAGAGCAAAAAATAGAAAAACCTAAAAAGAAAAACAAAAACGAAACCAAAAAAGACAAATCTTTAAAATCCGATAAAAAAAGAGGTTTACACATTACTTTACCGTTTTCTAAAAAACAAGAGCCCGAAGTTGTGCCAAAACGTGTTAAACGTGTACGTGCAGACTATAATGTAGGTCTTACTGGCGATCAAGTTCAAGAACGTATAACAAAAGAGCAAACAAATAAAACTCCAAACCAAAACGTAAAAACCTATAAGAGTATTTTTATAGAGAATATCTTTACATTTTTAAACATTTTGTGTTTTGGTATAGCCATAAGCTTAATGTGCGTAGGTGCGTTTAGCGATTGCTTAGGCATAATTATAATCCTAGTTAATATTTGCGTAGGTATTTTCCAAGAAATCCGTGCTAAAATTACAATCGAAAAGCTAAGCCTTTTAACCGCTCCTGCCGTAAAAGTAATGCGTGAAGGAATAGAAACCACTATCTCTACCGACGAAGTTGTTATAGACGATATTATTATGCTTAGCACTGGTAAACAGATAGTAGCCGATAGCGTAATTGTGGAAGGCAGCCTAGAAGTTAACGAAAGTATGCTAACTGGCGAAAGTCAGCCTATAAAAAAGAATAAGGGCGATACAATTTTTGCTGGTAGCTTTGTTGTAAGCGGACACGCTTACGCAAGGGTAGAAAAAGTTGGTAAAGCCAACTACATTCAGCAACTTGCTGGCAAAGCCAAAAAATATAAAAGACCAAAATCCGAACTTTTTAGTTCGCTTAAAAATATAATTAGAGTTATTGGCTTTATAATTATCCCAGTCGGAATACTTATGTATGTTAATAACTATATTCGCTCGGACGGAAGCATTACCACAACAATTACCGGAACTGCTGGTAGCCTTATGGGCATGATACCATCTGGAATGTTTTTGCTTTGTACTGTGTCTTTAGCGTTATCGGTAATTAAACTTGCCCGCAAAAAAGCACTTGTTCAAGACCTTTATTGCGTAGAAATGCTAGCACGCGTAAATGTGCTATGTCTAGACAAAACCGGTACTATAACAGACGGCACTATGAAAGTTTATAACTGCTTACAACTAACTGATACCGACTTTACCTTAAAACGCATAATGGGTAGTATGTTATCGGCACTGGGCGACAACAATCAAACTAGTCAGGCACTTATTAACTATTTTGGTTACAATAAGGAACTAAAGCCTGTAACTACTCTTCCGTTTAGCTCTAGCCGTAAACTTAGTGCCGTAACTTTCGAAAATGCTGGTACATATATAATGGGTGCTCCAGAGTTTGTTATACCAAATAATCCAGACCAAAAACTTAATAATATGGTAGAACAATATTCTAAAGACGGCTATCGAGTACTGTTATTGGCTCATAGTAACTACAGCATTACCAAGGAAAATCCACCAAGTAATCGTCATGCAATAGCTCTGCTGATACTAGAAGATCGCATCCGTGACGACGCAGTAGAAACCATTAAATGGTTTAAAAATAACAATGTAAATATAAAAATTATCTCGGGTGACAACCCACTAACCGTTTCGGAAATTGCAAAACGCGTGGGCGTAACCGGCACAGAAAATTTAATAAGCCTAGAAGGTTTAAACGAAAAACAAGTTATAGCTGCTGCAAACAAATATACAGTTTTTGGCAGAGTTACTCCAGAACAAAAAGCAATACTTGTAAAAGCTCTAAAAGCAACTGGCAACACAGTAGCCATGACAGGCGACGGCGTAAACGATATATTGGCTCTTAAAGAAGCCGACTGCTCTATTGCTATGGCTAGCGGTAACGAAGCAGTTAGAAGTGTTTCGCATATGGTTCTGCTAGACAGTAACTTTAGCAGTATGCCTGCAACTGTACTAGAAGGCAGACGCGTTATTAATAACATGCAAAAAGCAAGTGCACTATTTTTTATGAAAACGCTGTTTACTATAGTGCTTTCGGTTCTGGTGCTTATATGTGGACTAAGTTATCCACTAAGAACCGTAAATATGCTAATGATGGAGATGTTTGTAATTGGAATACCGTCGTTCTTCTTGGCATTTTTACCTAACGATAAACAGGTAGAAGGTAAATTTATATTAAATCTATTTAAAAATGCCCTACCTGGTGCATTAACACTAATAATTAACACCGCTGCTGTTTATATATTCTGCTTAGTTGTAGACGGCTCGGCAGTTGCAGACAATATTGTACCAATCATAACTACAATGCTTACCATAACAATAACATTTAGTGGACTTGCAATGCTAGCACGGCTTTGTAAGCCATTTAGAACACTAACCGCTATTATGTGGTGCGTTATGGCAGCAATCTGCTTAATATTTATTGCTACGATGCCAAGCTTCTTTGGGTTAGTAGCACTGGATTTAAGTCACACATTGTTTACTATAATTTTGGTACTTTTGTCACCATCACTAATAAACTTAATGTTTACCCTAACTGATAAAATACGATTTAAAGACTAATATTAAAACATCAAAAGCCTAGCAGAATTTAGCTAGGCTTTTGTATTGACAAAATTATTTTTTATGGTAAAATTAAAAGGCGTTAAGGAGATATTATGGATAAAAAAGATATTGACGAATTAAATAATATAATTAAATACATAAATCATGCTCAAGAAACAGACGATACCTTTACCCAAACATTAGCTACTATTTCCAAAACTCTCCCCGAAAAATTGCTATATGTTATGAATAATTGCAATAATTTTTTATTAGCAATAAAAAACAACGATGATCTTGTTTGTGACGTTTATGCAACAATTAATAGTGCAGACAGTAATTTACTATATGATTATATAAAAGATCCACAAATTTTAAATTTTAGTAGTAAAATGACGCAAATATTTTGCAAAAAACTTTTAGCCGACAATAATTTTGATAATAATTATTTAGCAGAGTTACTAATTGCAAATAAAAGTAAAATAGGCAAAATTTTATTTGAAAAGCTTTATAATTTAGTGGATTTACAAACTCAAATAAATCTTGCGTTAAATAAAAAACAGCTTAGTGGCGAATATCCGTCTTTAAATATGCTTAATAATTTGTCTAATATTGCATATATAAATAACGACTTCGATTTGGCTATAAAGTTATTAGACACATACAAAAATTTATATAATAATATAACGGATTTGAAAGATCAAAAAGTTTTGCAAAATATGTCTGATAATTCGGCTTTACAAACAATATCTTCTGCCAGTGACTATTTGTATCTTGTAATGCAAAATTCTGCTAATATAAATAATTATAATCAAGCATTGGAGTTTTGTAATAAACTATCAGAACTTAGCATTAATCCAATTAATTTTTACTATACATTAGCGAATTTACAAGTAGAATCAGATAATATAAAAGACTACGAAAATTTACTTTTAAAACTAAGCGAATTAAATTTACAAGACGATGCTTATAAAATTTTTGAGCAGAATTTTTGTAAATATATAACTGATCCTACAAAGTACGTAAAAGTATTTGATAACCCATGTGCAGACCATGATAGATTGATAATGGGGTTTCATTCGCTCACTAAATTTGATAATATTAACGACTATTTTAACGCCGCACTAGAAATTGCAAAAAAAACACATGCAAACAAATATTTGCAATCTCAAATTTTTGCAACATGTGCAAACCCTAAACTAATTAAGGAATACATTAGCACTTGTAACGACGAAGACATTGCTTATCTTAAAACCCTACAAAGTCATAATAAATACTTAAAAAAAGTACTTGATAAAGGCGATTTTAAAATAGTGGAGCAATCCATAACCCAGCCAAATACCCTGTTTTAAAATATTATAATTCTACACAGAAAAATCCACTTTTAACTAAGTGGATTTTTTTAATAATAATTTTTACTTTTATTTTATTTTATTTTTAAATTTATTATTTTATCTTGCTTACTTTAAATTTATTTTTTACTACTACCAAAAAGCCCCGTGCCACGCTCGGAAGATATTTGCATAAGATCCTCGTAGCTAATTTCGTTTATTTGCATTTTAGGTACTGGTAGCACAATTAATTGGGCTATGGCTTTACTATACGGATAATATATACAACTGTTTGTTTTGTGCTTTTTACCGCCACTTACAAAAGTTTTGCCAAGTTCCTCTGGTGATTTTTTAGTAATTACCACATCTTTTTTATTTACATTACTAAGCAATATTAGATACTCGCCGCGATAACCGCTATCTATTACTCCAGCACTTTTTTTAAGCCCAATTTTGCCTGTACTACCGCGTTCTTCTACTTGAACATAATAATCCTTACTAAAAGCACTTGCAACTCCCGTTGGTACAGCATAAGTCGTGTGAGCTTTTATAACCAAAGTATCTTCTGCAAAGTCTGCATAAATATCGTAACCCGCATCCTCTTCCCTCTTTGTTGGAATTTTAGCAGTTGGGCGTACTTTTGCAAAATATATTTGATTATCTTGTTGTGTTTTTAAACCTTTTTCCATAAAAAAGCTCCTAAAATCTATTTTAAATAATTATAGCACACACCATGTAAATATCAAAATAAAATAATGTACATAAAAACTCAACTTGTAATAAATACTAACCGTAAATGAAGTATACACAAAAATTAGTAAATTCCTATTTTGCAAAAAACAGCGGCGTTACCTGCCGCACTTTAAACGTGCAAAACACCAACATTAACGTATTTTATGTAGATTGTTTAATAGATAAAACTTACCTAGCCCAATCAATAATAGACCCTATTGTAAAAATTGGCAATAAAGTTTCGCCAGAGGCTATAAAAACTGCAGTTAGTGGCGTGGAACTTAAAAGCTTACAACAAAAATCTGACATAGTTACCGATATACTTAATGGCTATGCAGTATTTTTTATAGAAGATACTCAAGATGTATATTCGGTTGCTTGCCAAGGGTACACAACTCGGTCGATAGCCGAACCTCCAACAAGCCAAGTAACTAAAGGTCCAAGAGAAGGCTTTGTAGAGGATTTAAGCGTAAACCTAAGCCTAATAAGACGAAAGATAAAATCGCCCGAACTAAGTATAAAAAATCTTGTTGTAGGTAAAGTTACACAAACAAAACTCGCTGTTGTTTACATAGATAACATTGCCGACCATGGTCTTGTTAAAAAACTAGAAAAACAATTATCTAAAATAGACATAGACGGAATTATCGATAGCTTTTACATATCAACTTTACTAGAAGAAGGCAAACTGAAATTTTTACGACGCATAGGCAATAGCGAAAAGCCCGATGTTATTTGTAGCCGTCTATTAGAAGGCAGGGTTGCAATTGTAGTTGATGGCTCTCCCATAGTGCTTACCGTTCCATTTTTGCTAGTAGAGGATTTACAAAGCCCAGAAGACTACTACTCCATTCCAGCCCGAGCTACAACGCTTAGAATCATCCGATTTATTGGTTTAATTTTAGGTTTTACACTGCCAGGCATTTATGTAGCACTACAAAGTTACCAGTATAAAGTTCTACCTTTAAACTTTTTAGTAACGTTGCTTAGCAGTATACAAGGTATAAGTTTTCCTCCGCTTATAGAAATACTGTTTGTACTATTTTTATTTGATATTTTAGCAGAAGCCAGTGCCCGAATGCCAAAACTTCTGGGCATGGCGTTATCTATAATCGGTGCACTTGTTCTTGGTGAAACAACAGTAAAAGCAGGTATAATTAGCCCTCCAAGTATAGTAGTTGTTGCAATATCTAGTATTATGCTTTTTATTGTACCCGATCAAGTGCCACAGGTATCGCTTCTTAGAATGATTTTTACTATTGTTGGAGGAATTGCAGGGTTTTATGGCATGATTATGTGTTTTGTAGCTCTTACAACTTACTTAATTAGTGCAAATGGTTACGGAGCACCATTTTTAGCTCCGTTTGCACCAAGCGTATCTAACGATAAACAAGATGGCATTATCAAAAAACCATTAACCGAATTAAAACAACGACCAACAAGTATTTCAACGCGAAATAAAACACGGTATAAACCGGCTGAGGGGGTGGATAATGAATAATAGGTTTATGATAACCCGAAAGCAGGCAATAATGTTGTTTTTAATATGCACTATTAGTAGTAAGTTGCAAAAACTGCCTTGTCTTCTTGCATGCGAAGTGTCTAGCGATATTTGGCAAGTACTGCTTCTTGGGGCATTATTTGATATTGTGTTTATAATTTTAACTATTGCAATAACAAATCTTTGTCCGCAAACTACAATAGCCGACATGCTTAATAAAACTTTTGGAAAAACCTTTGGTTTTATAATAGGAGCAATGCTACTATTTTACTTTATCTGTACTTCTCTTATGCCGTACCAAGCAGTGCGTGATGTATTTGCAAGTAACTTATTTGATAAGCTGTCGTGGCAAATTTTTTCTATATTTTTACTACTTACCGTTGGATATTTGGCGTTTTCGGGTATGCGAACAATAGGAAGAACTGCCGAACTATATTTTTGGATAATATCAGTAAGTGTTGTAGCACTAATTACTTTAGGTTTAATAACCTCACCCCTATCTAACGTACTACCTGCCTTTACCACACCTTTTAACAAAGTTTTACGATGCACAACAAAACATTCTATATGGTTTGGAGATTACTTAATTTTTTATGTATTAATTGGACACATTAAGCCCGATAAAACCGCATTAAAATTTACCGACACCTTTTATTATCTTGGTGCTATACTTATATATTCAGCAGCATATGTAGCTTTTTACGGACTGTATACTGTGCTATTTTCTACCCAAACAAGTCTACTTACAAGTATTTCTAGTTTTTCGCTTTTAGATTTAGATATTGGTAGAGCCGATTGGTTTTTGGTTTTATTTAGCCAAATTGCCAGCGTAATAAGTTGCTCTACGTACATATATTGTGCAACCAATTGTTTAAATAGATTAACTGGTAATAAACATTATGGTTTATGTTTAATTGCATGCCTTTTGGTTTTATATTTTACAGACATTTTTGGTTTTGGAAATATAGATGTAGGTATAACGATGTTTATTCTTATAACTAAATGGCCTGCCACTATAATACAAACAATAGTGCCCGTAATCTGCTTTATTTCTGCATTAATTTTATACCGACGCAATAAAAAACAAAGTAGTAATGGTATAAGTTTAAAACAAAATAATCTAGCTAAAACAAAAACTCTAAATAAAAATTTATCTAACAGCGGAAACAAAGTTAATAGACACTGTAAACCACTAAAAAAAGCGAGGGAATCATGTTAGATTTTATAAAAAAACATTTGTGGTTATTTTTGGTAGTTGCATTGTTGCTATTGTTTCCTCAAAGTTTAACCGACCAAGCACGACTTAATATGCGTGTTATAATTACTGGCATTGGTATAGACTATAAAGATGACAAATACATTGTAACCTCTCAAATAGTTTTACCCGCAAGCGGCAGCGAAAGTGGAGGGATTAGTGCTCATATTAACTATATAACAGCCGAGGGTGATTCGGTTAGCGAGGGGGTACAAAAGGTAAGCTATAAAATCGGTAAAGTGGCAGAACTTTCGCATATCGAATTCATATTAGTTGGTAAAACCATGCAAGATCATAATATTGCCAGTAGTTTAGATTACTTTTTTAGAAATTACAAACTAAAAAATAGCGTGATGCTATTGGGTTGCAATAACGATGCCAAAGAAGAAATTCAAAAAACTTCTTCTTTGGAACTAAGTGTTGCCCTAGGTATGCAAAAAGTATATACATCTAACGAAGCATCTTTAAATGGCATAGCTAAAAGTTATGTAGAGTTTATTAACGATACATACAGTGCATCGGGCACTAGCGTTTTAGACACTTTGGAAATTATAGCCGGTTCGTCTAACAGTGATAGCCAAAGCGACACAAGTTCGGGCGATGCTTCTGGTGACAACCAAAGCTCGGGTGGTCAAAGTTCAACCGGTACAGAAGGTCAGCAAGGTAGTGCAAGTTCGGGCAGTGGCGGACAAAGCTCTGCATCTTCTGGGTCAAGCTCCGGTCAATCCAGCGACTCTGGTAGCCCTAGTTCTAGCGGAGGATCTCAGGGCGGTAATATTGCAATTCAAACCCCACTACTATTATACAAACGCGGTAATCTAGTAGGTAAAATAGAAGACAAAGATGCAATTTTAGGATACTACTATACCCTTAAAAATTCTAATACTGGCAATATATTTATTACCGATTTTAGTTACGCAGAAGCACAAAACGCTAACATAAACATACAGATAGATCGAATGAAAAAAAGTAATAAAATTAATTTTATAAATGGAAAACCCGTGCACGAGATAAATATTAAAATAACCGAAGCAAAAATAGACGAAATAGCAAGCAAAACTTTAAATAATACCGAACTTTACAAAACAATGAAACCCGATATGCAAGCCGAAATTTTAAAGGCGGCATCGCAAAAGATTGAAAGTTTTGTAACAAAAGCATTTACTATAGCAAAAGAGCAAAACTTTGATGTATTTAATTCTGCAACACTTGCTAATAAGTTTAAGTATGGTGATTATCAAAACTACATTACAACTTTTGGCGAAGAAAATTTTGTAAAAGATTTATCGGTAATTGTTAATGTAACATTTGATAATGTTTCTTAATTGCAGAATGTACTAAAAATACTCGACAATATAATAAGAATAAGCAAACACGCATTGCGGGAATAAATTTTTCCCCTAACAAAAACAGGATAATATTTTAGTCACTTAGTATCACAAAAAAATCTGCCTATCATTTGGCAGATTTTTTTATATATACATTTACCCTTACTTTATTTCTTTTTTGTTTTTTTTACATTGGTTTTTGGCTTATCTTCTTCTACATTTGCAACATAAGCCACCATTGGGGCAGGCTCGGCACTAATTGCAGAAACTTGAGTTGTGCTAATTACATTTATAGTTTCTGCTGCACCGTAATCCTTGTGAGCATTTTTATTGCGATTAATTTTTTTCCAAACAGGTTTACAAAATGCTCCGATGCACATGGTTAAGCAGTACACAACGGTAAACATCGGGAACATTAACGCACCATCCATAAGCTCGCGTCTGTGTTTTGCCCCTAGTTTTTTATAATCGAACATTACAAGCAGTGTACCTTGTCCTATGCCAGCTAGCAAAAATAGAACTCCTAAAATAATGCCTATAAATATCAACTGATTGGTTGCACCCATAGTATTAATACCAACAGCCGTGGCGGCAGCATCGGTAAATAAACCCATGCCCCACAAGTATGCAAAGTTATAAATATAATATGCAGGTATCCATGTACAAAGTATTACGCAAATTATATTAAACATGTAGGTTAAAATTTGTTCTATATAACTAAAGTTAAATGTTGTAAAGAACTTACCTATCATTTTAAAGGAGTATTTACCAAGCAACCTTACATTTCCTGCGGCAATTCGCTTGTTTCGAGCAAACGTGTCTTTAAATGTGGATGGCAAATCTTCGTAAACAACTGCGTCCTCTACAAAGTGACACCTGTGACCCTCTAGCATACGTTTAAAAATAAACTCGGTATCCTCGGTAATAGACGTTGTGTCGTAGCCACCAATCTTTTTTATAATGCTGAAGTCTACCATGCTGCCCGGACCATTTACATGGGCGTCCATATGTAATCTTTCGCGAACACGCGAACTAAACCTACTATCAAACGAATAATATAGTCCGCAAGCTTTTGTGTATAAGTTTTGTGTCATGTTTAATGCACTTTCGTATGGACGTGCTATTTTGCAGCCTGCCTGAAAAGCATCGTTCATTAAACTAAAAAATTGATCGTTAGCATGGTTATCTGCATCGAAACGTATAACAAAATCGTACTCTTTTCCGCTTGCAAGAATTTGTTCGTAACCATGTTTTAGTGCATAGCTTGCAATGTGACGTGATTTATCGGGGTCGTTAAATTCAAAAACTATAGCTCCTGCTCTTTTTGCCTCTGACGCCGTATTATCGGTGCAGTTATGAGCAACTACGTATATATCGTACATATCCTTAGGGTAATCTTGTAATTTTTTTAGCCTATCTACAGTATCAAAAATTACGTCCCCCTCGTTATGTGCAGGTATAAATACACATATTTTACCTTTTTTGTCACTTTTTTTAAACTTCTTTTTTGGTAGCCAAAATAATAGCAAATATAAAAATTGTAACATAAACGGGATGCCAATAAACATTAGCACTATATTGTTTATAATAAACAATATATTATACATATCTACATGCCACATAAAACCCTCCAAAGCAAGACATTTTTGGTTTTGCTTTATAAAAAATAATCTATAAAAAATATTTTAATAATTGTAGTGTCTTTTATATTTACTATACTACAATATTTAAATTTGTGTGTAAACCCTTTTTACTTATTTAGTAAATTAAAAGCAAATTAGTACTGCTATAACGCCCGCAGCAATTGCAGCTAGTATACTTCCTGCTATTGCCATAATTTTACCTATCGACTTTGGCGACTTACCGACAACTTCGCCTGTAATCCCGTTTATATAGCAATGATAATTTTTACCTTTATAACTATAATGGTTCATAAATACCGGAAAATATAAATGACTAAATGTAAGGTTTTGCAAACTAGTTTCTGCATGTAAATGTACAATCTCGTCGTACTTTTCCTTAAGCTTATGCCTAACTATATTTTCGCCAGTGTTAATGCAGCTTTTATTTAAGTTTTCTACAGCTTGTTGTATAGATATATTAGTATTAGCTGCACAATATCCAAACAAGTAATCCAGGCTATATGGTACAATATCTGATGGCTCTATTTTACAAATTTTATCAATCAAATCAGAATCTACAACGCTATTAGCTGACATTACACTATTTTTTATAGGAAGCGTTTCTACATCCCTTAGCGTATGTACAGTACTAAAAATTGTATCTGTGCTGCTATCTGTATGAACCTTTTTAACTGTAGCAACGTATCTACTTACCGCAACACCATTTAAATTATAAATAGGAACATAAACGCTACTTATTTTTTTATTGCGTGCCATCACAATTAAGTTTTTGGGTGCTAATTTGCGTTTATGAAGCCAGTTAAAAAATATTTCCGACGCTTTATCTTTTGCAAACTTAAAGGGAATAATTCCATCTGGTGTATTGGTTTCGTTTTGGGATTTAACAAGCGTTGTCGCACCGCAACTTGGGCATCGAGTGCTTATTTTATCTGTTTGTACACTGTGTGTAGATTTGCAAGTATTACAAAAAAACACACTTTGATTAAAATTATTTTGCGGAGTATAATCACTTTCGTACTTTCTAATAAGTTTTGCGTTTTTGCTGGCAGATATTGGATAGGTACTGTCGCAATGGTCACAACATAGCATTTCTTTGTGTGGATTAAACTTAACGCTAGACCCACAATTAATGCATTTGGTAATTTGTTTCATAAATTATCCTTAACAAGATTAAAATAACTTTTTTGTATATGATTATTAATTTTACTACAATTTTTACATTTTTGCAATTATTTTAACAATTAAAGACATTGTTTTAAAAAATAAAAAACCACCTAATACTAAGGTGGTATTTATACTGCTACTAATTATTATCTATCAAAAACTGCGAATTATATAACTCGGCGTAACTACCATTTTTAGCAAGTAGTTCTTGGTGAGTTCCCTGCTCTACAACATCACCATCTTTTAAAAGTAAAATCAAATCGGCGTTTTTAATAGTAGAAAGCCTATGTGCTATTACAAAACTAGTTTTACCCTTGGACAAATTATCCATAGCCTCTGCAATAATTTCTTCGGTGCGAGTATCTACACTGCTTGTCGCTTCGTCTAAAATTAGCATCGAAGAGTTTTGCACCATTGCTCTTGCTATGGTAAATAACTGACGCTGACCGGCAGACAAACTAGATTTTTCGTCTATATAGTGATTTAGTCCGTCTGGAAGTGACCCAATAAAGTGCCAAATATTGCTAGCCTTACAAGCCGAAATAATATCTTTTTCGGTAGCACTACTATTGCCATACATTAAATTTTCGCGAATAGTCCCGTCAAACAACCAAGTATCCTGAAGCACCATTGCAAATTTACTACGAACATCTTCTCTTTTTAAATCTTTAATGTTTACTCCGTCGATAAGTATTTCACCTTCGTTATAATCATAAAATCTCATAAGAAGGTTTACAATAGTAGTTTTGCCCGCACCCGTTGGGCCTACAATTGCAATTTTTTGTCCGGGATATGCAACAAAAGATAAATCCTTAATTATAACTTTATCTTCCGTATAACCAAATTTTACATGTTTAAACTCTACTTTGCCACTAAAATTATCTATTTTTGCAGTTTTAGAACTTTCATCCTCTTGTTCCTTTTCGTCCAAAAATTCAAAGACTCTTTCGCTTGCTGCAACAGTAGACTGCAAACTACTAGAAATATTAGATAATTGATGAAGAGGGTTATTAAATTGTCTTATATAGGTTAAAAATATAGGAATCTGTGCAATAAAAGCAATAGCATTATATCTGCCGTTAATAATTAATATTGCCGATACTACACAGCAAAGTACATAGCTAAAGTTTGTAACCATACCCATTATAGGGTGCAATATTCCACCTAAAAACTGACTTTTATATGCACTTTTATATAGTTTACTATTAGTTTTTTCAAATTTTTGGTTTTCACGTTTTTGACCGTTATATACTTTTACTATTTGCTGAGCCGAATATACTTCTTCTATCTGACCATTAACTAATCCTAACGACTTTTGTTGCTCCCTAAAGTATTTTTGCGAAAATTTAACAACAATTAATGCCAAAACAATTGTAATAGGTATACTACCAATTGCAAGCAGTGTTAGTTCCCAACTTATTGTAAACATAAATGCCGGAACAGCAATTATTGTTACAATACTTGTAATTAATGTAGTGATACTACTGTTTAAATTAAACGAAATGGTATCTACATCGTTAGTAATTCGGCTTAAAATATCACCGTATGTATTATTATCAAAATAACTAAGTGGTAATCTGTTTGTTTTTTCGCTAATCTCGCCACGCAGTTTACGACAAATTCTTGCATTAATGTTTGCCATTATAAAATTTTGAATAATACTTAAAAATACCCCGCTTACAATTATAAGCAAAAAGTATATACAAAGTTCGCCAATTTGGCTTATTGCGTAACTTTTTAGTTCTAATAACTTAGAAATTTTAGTTAAATATTTAGGTGCGTAAATAGTTAAGATTGTTCCTCCAATAGCAAGCAATACACTTATTATTATCATTGGCAAAAATGGCTTTATATATATAAGCAATTTACCCAAACTCTTTTTAAAATTTTTAGCTTTTTGCCCGCCTGGAGCACCTTTAATTGCCATACTTGGCATTTTACCAGCTGGAGATTTATTTGCCATTTTTTAGTTCCTCCTCGCTTAGTTGAGATAACGCAATTTGTTTATATACTAAACAACTATCTAGTAGTTCCCGATGCGTTCCTTTGCCCACAATTTCGCCGTTATCTAGCACTATTATTTGGTCGGCATCTAAAATTGTTCCTATACGCTGAGCAACAATTAATTTTGTAGTATCCTTATAATTTTGTTTAAGAGCTTCTCTTAAACTGTGGTCGGTTTTATAGTCTAATGCCGAAAAACTATCGTCAAATATCAAGATTTCGGGATTTTTGATTAATGCCCTTGCTATTGCTAAACGCTGACGTTGACCGCCCGACAAATTTTTGCCCCCTTGCGAAACCATAAAGTTTAGCCCGCCGTCTAAGCTTTGTACAAAATCTTTAGCTTGAGCAACAGAAAGAGCCTTATCTATTTCCTCCTTTGTTGCGTCTAGTTTACCATAAGTTACATTTTCGGCAACACTTGCCCCAAACAAGTAACTTTTTTGCGGAATGTACCCTAGTCGATTATTAAGTGCCCCAAACTTATAATTTTTAATATTTATACCGTCGATTAAGACTTCGCCCTCAGTGCAATCGTAAAATCTGCTTACAAGATTTATAAGTGTACTTTTTCCACTACCGGTAGAACCAATAAAAGCTACAGTTTGCCCAGTTTTTGCAGTAAAATTAATATCTTTTAAAACATACTCTTCTGCTCCCGGGTACTTAAAACTTACATTTTTAAATTCTACCGTACCAACTGTATCTGTTTGCGTAGGGTTTAAATCCCCGGATTTTATGCTAGGTACAGTGCTAAGGACTTCGGTAATTCGCTTTGCAGATACACTTCCTCTTGGTAGCATTACAAAAAGCATACTTACCATTAAAAAGCTCATAATAACCTGAATTGCATACTGCGAAAACTCGCTTATTTGTAAATACCCAATACCAAGGCTTGGGTTTAAAATAAGTTTTGCACCAATAAAATACAAAGCAATATTTAAACCGTTCATAATAAGCTGCATACCGGGAAACATAAACGATGTTACTCTGTTAATATATAAATTCGTGCCAGTTAGCTTATTATTAACATCTTTAAATTTGTCTTCTTGTATTTTTTCGGCGTTATTTGCTCTAACCACTCTTATGCCCGTTAAGTTTTCACGTGCAACATTATTAAGTTTGTCTGTTTGTTTTTGCATAACAATAAATTTACGCATAACAAGTAGCATTATTGTAATTACAAACACAAACATAGCTGCTACAAAAATAAAAGTTGTCCAAGTAAGTGTAGCGTTTATGCTAGTTATTTTTAAAATTGCACTTACCGCCATTACCGGTGCATATAAAAACAATTTTAACAACATAGTTATAACTTGGCTTACTTGGTTAACATCGTTAGTACTCCTTGTTATTAAGCTGGCAGTAGAAAACTTGTTGACCTCTGCCATACTAAACTGACCAACTTTGTTAAACACTAAACTTCTTAATCTTTTAGCTAAACTACTGGATATTTTACTTGCAATGTACCCGATACAAAGTGAAATTACCGAACTTACAGTTACAAAGCCCATCATTTTAAGCCCTTCTGACCAAACCGTCTTTGTTCCGCCACCAATGCCCATAAGTATTTTTACCATATACTCTGGCATTTTTAAATCGCATGTAACTTGCATAATAGTTAATCCAACCACTACTAAAACGCAAAGCCATTCGTACCATTTAAGATACTTTAAAATTTTAAACATAAATACCTCTAATTTTAGATTATATATAAAAGAATATAATAAATTATATAATTTTGCTCATAGCAAGTATTATATGTATAGTATTTAAATTTTGTCAAATACTTTATTTTAATTATTCTACTTATTACAGGCAAAAAATATTGGCTATATTAATTGCCAACCACATAAAAATATGCTAACTTATTTATATGATAAAAAACGATCAAATACATAAAAATCATCGTAATCGAATGAAAAACACATTTTTAGAGCATGGGTTTACAACTTTTACCGAAATTCAAAAACTAGAATTTATGTTGTTTTTTGCAATTCCGCAAAAAGATGTAAATCCGCTAGCACATGCACTACTTGCCGAGTTTGGTTCACTAAATAAAGTATTGTCAGCAGACTTTGAAAATTTATTAAAGATAGATGGCGTAGGGACGCATACCGCATTACTACTAAAAACTTTTAAAGCCGTGGCGGCGGAAGTTCCAACGTTAGAGCCCTTAACAAAAATTAGCGGTTCACTAGTT
The DNA here is from genome assembly GCA_947054085.1 of uncultured Clostridia bacterium. Taxonomy (GTDB): domain Bacteria; phylum Bacillota; class Clostridia; order Christensenellales; family UBA1242; genus RGIG4790. The sequence continues at coordinate 62,676 of CAMRVD010000001.1, forward strand.
GCAAAAGAATATTGCTATCATCTTATGCGTCACAGCGATGTAGAAGACTTTTATGTAATTTGTTTAAACGACGTAAACAAAATTCTTAAAACCAAAAAAATAAATTCTGGAACAGCCAACAAAGTTCATGTAGAAATCAGCGAAATAACCAAAGTAATAATTACAAACAAAGCTACTAAAGTGATAGTTGCACACAATCATCCAAGCGGCAGCATGGAATTTTCGGATGACGACATGCACATAACTAATAATATAATGTGTAATTGTTTACTAAACGATGTGGAACTTATAGACCACGTACTAGTAAGCCCAACCGAGGTTATGAGCCTTGCAGAGGACGGCAGGCTAGACTTTGTAAAAAATACCTGCGTAAATTCTTTAAACCTTCCTGTTAAAATCCCTAGCCCATCCGCTCCTTACGAAGATTATATAGTTTTTGGAAAAGATACAGAAAACAAATAACCTACCTATCGAATTGTAATATTAATATTAAATTTAAAATTAAAAATGTTAATTGCTATTATAAACATTTATGCAAAAACCACCAATAAAACTGGTGGTTTTTGTTTTGTGCGAGTAATTGTATCGTAAGCTGAGTAGATTTTATGTAAATTTTAATCTAATATATTTTGGATTGTGCAATTTAAAATTTAAAATATGTCATACATTTTCTCAAAAAACGACCTTATCCATTAAAATTGTAGTAGGTTAATTTACAAGGAGAAAGTGAATGAAGGAATTTACTATTAAGGCTAATAAGTTTTTAGAAAAAAAATATTCAAGGTTTTTATAACTGCGAGTACTTAGGCTACCAAAAACCAAATAACCCAGATTTTTTTAATAGGCTTAAAAATATGTCTGGTCAAATTGACGAATTAAATTTAGTAGAAGATTTTGTTGATATTAGCGAAAGATTAATAGAAGATTTTAAAAAGTTAGCACAAAAATATCATAATTATTCTGTCTGCGTTATACCTAGGTCTAAAGCAGATAAAAGTTATTCGGCTCGTCAACTTATGTTTAAAAAGGCTGTGTCAAGCATTGCAAATAAATTGGGTTTAACAAATGCAACAGAAGTTATAAAAAGAGTAAAAAATACCAGAACAACTCATAACTGGCGACTAGAAAATAATTTTGGCAACTTACCTTATGTTGGCATAACAAAAGACACTTGTGAAATTGATATAAACAAAATAAATGGCAAAAATATCATTCTTGTTGACGATATCTATACTGAGGGGGTAAATGTTGCCGAAGATTGCATTGAAACTTTGTTGGATCTGGGTGCTAAAGATGTTATAATGTATGCAGTTGCAAGAACAACAAAAAATTAACTTTTTGACAATTAAGCAACAAATAGCTTATATAAAATTTACTCTATCTAAAAGCGAAAATCAGGAGTTAAAATGTACTCAAATATTGCATTAAAAATATTTGCAGCCTTGTGCGAAGGTAAAATAAATTCCAGAACTATGTTTTGGAAAAGTTTTGCAGATCAAAAAATTTTTGAAAACCTTGAAATAGATTTTCAAAAATATATTAATATATTAAAATCTGCGGATTATAATTTAGTTTGCTATTTTGACGAAAACTTTCCTATTATAGAACCAAATATCAAACCCGCCGACCGCCCATTTTTATTTGCATACAAGGGTGATATTAGTTTGCTTAGTCATGTGCAAAAAAATATCGCTGTGGTTGGGGTGCTAACCCCAGTGCAAAATATAGAACAGAGGGAGCAAAAACTTGTTGCCGACTTAGTTGCAAAAAAAGTTTAACATAGTAAGTGGACTGGCCACTGGTTACGACACTATTGCACACAAATCTTGCCTAGCATGTGGTGGTAAAACTATTGCTATTTTACCAACAACGTTCAGCAATGTTTTCCCTAAAGAAAATGCTGGTTTGGTAAACGAAATAGTTAATGCTGGTGGGCTGATTATAACCGAATATGTTAGCGAGCCAAAATCTCGTGGAGAACGGATAAATCGCTTTATTGAACGCGATCGCTTGCAAGCCATGTTTGTAAAAGCTGTTGTTTTGGTAGCAAGTTATTTGCCCGGTGCGGGAGATAGTGGCTCTCGCCACGCTATGCAAAAGCAAAAGAATATGGCAAACATCGCCTAGTTATGTATAACCCTATAATTGACTTAGATAGTCCGCTTTTTGGACTGAATAAAAAATTGCTCAGCGAAGGCGTTGAACAAGTAACAGCAAAGAGTTTAAGGCCTTGGGAGAACCCATGACTATAATATGCGATCTTGATGACACACTAATTTATACAACACAATTAAACAATGACGCATATAATTATGCTTTGGAGCATTTTGGGTATAAACGAATAGATGATACTGATAGAATAATAAGGCAATGCTTAAATTTTATAAATAAAACAGCATTAGATAAAATAATTGCTTTAAAACAGATTTACTTTAACCAAAATTGGTTAAAATATAGAACAATTATAAACGAAATTTTACTAAACAAACTAAAAACTTATGGCAAACAAAATTGTTATCTTTGGACAACAGCAGATAAAACCCGAGTTTCATCAATAACTTGGCACTACCAACTAGACCGTTACTTTTCAGATATTATTTTTGACCCTAAAACAAATTTTGTTAATTCTCTAGACCTTATCAAGACAAAATGTTGCTTTAAAAATTGCATTATTTACGAAAACAACCCTAACAATTTTAACCCGCTGTTTCATCAAATAAAAATGGTCGACCACATAAGTACTAACTCTTTTGACGTAAAAGGGTATATGATAAATTTATAAAATAAAATCACTCAGAAAATTTTTCTGAGTGATTTTTAATGGTTGCGGGAGCAGGATTTGAACCTGCGACCTTCGGGTTATGAGCCCGACGAGCTTCCGAGCTGCTCTATCCCGCGATATTAAATTATTGACCTTGATTTATTTTTACCCGAAGGTCTTCGGGTTATACTCGGGCAAGCCTCGTGGCGTTCGCTATCGCTCGGCTAAGGAGCTAACGAACTATCCAAGCTTACTATCCCGCGATATGCGGCTTTTGCAAAGCCCTTATATAATATAGCAATATTTAAATATTGTCAAGGTTATTTAAAAATAAAATAATATTTTTTATCTAACATTTTTAAAAAGGTTGACAAATGTCTTTTTTTATACTATTATACAAAAGCATAAACTTTAAGTTTTGTATTTGTAGCTGCTTAGCGATAGTATTGCTAGAGTGACTGATTTGTGCCCTGTAGGGTCTACTTGGTACAAATTTACATAATATTGTGGCGGCTTTGTACAAGATTATTAAAGCATCTGGTTCCTCAGCCGAAGCACAAAAAGTGCCGAACGCCACGAGGGCTTGCCCAAGTATAACTAGTAGGTCGTAGAACTACTGGGGAAATGGTTTACTTAGGGTGCAATTTAATAATTGTGGCGGCTTAGCTCAGTTGGCTAGAGCGCCTGGTTCATACCCAGTAGGTCGTAGGTTCAAATCCCACAGCCGCTACCACAATCTTTTAATATGGTCCCATGGTCAAGCGGTTAAGACATCGCCCTTTCACGGCGGTAACAGGGGTTCGATTCCCCTTGGGACTACCAAAACAAAAGCTGCCTTTTGGCAGCTTTTTGTTTTGTCCTAAATAAGCGAACAGCAACAAGGTTGCAAGGCACATAGCCGAGCAACTTACAGTGTCCCCCCCCCCAACGAGTTTTAAAATCAAACTTTTTGAGGAGAGGCACTTATGTTGTAAGCTGATATTTACGTAAAGCAAACCGAAACAAAACCATAAGTGTGAAGACGCCACAAAGAATGGACTCAAGTATAACATAAAAAGTTGAGGTAAAATTAATAAAGCCAACTACACTAGTTGACTTTTTATTTTATTATTTTGTTGGTACATAAATTTTATCTCCGGGCTGAGCAAGGCCTAATTCCTCACGGGCTTGTTGCTCTAAATAGCTGCCGGTTTCCTGAAGTTTAATGTTGTTTTCTAATTGCTTTTGCTGTTGGGTTAACGCTATAGACATTTGATCTAATTTTTTAGACTTAGCTTTAAGCACGCCAATTTTTATACACTGATAACTTATTATGCACACAGCGCATAACACAAAAGTTGTAACCAAAATTGTTGTTAATTTTACTACTCTTTTAAATTTTTGTGGTGTCATAATTTACCTTAATAATTTACTGCCAAATTTGGTAGTTTTTATTTTGCTAACAGCTTTAGCAAAAACATTATACACCATATTATAAAATTTTGTAAAGAAAAATCCAATAGAAATTTGTTCTAAAATTATTCCAAGTATGCTTGCAAAAATTGTGTAAAAAAACACTCTGCCGTTTGTATACTTAAGCAAAAAAACGCAAAAACAAGTACCGATCAAGCTAAAATATATAAATTTTACAACATTTACAATCCAAATATTGTTTTTTGTTATAAGTTTTGTAAACTTACAAACTTCGTATAAAAAGCCAAAGCTTAAACCCAAAACTAAAAACCTTAAAAATAAAATTCCGCTAAATAAACTTTCGAACATAAACTATTTAAACAACTTTTTAAAGAAATTTTTGCTACTTAGTGTATTGTATTTTATACTATTAACTAAGCCCGATATAATCAGTAACTTTTCTTCTGGGGATAGTTTTTCTACCTTTAAATTCTCGCCCGAAATTTCCATTTGACCATCGTAAAGCTTAATGTATACGCCGCCTTGGGTTGCAGAAAGCACTTCTTGTACGCCGGTAATTATTGTTTTGCTTCGATTTTCCATAGTTACGTTGTGTTGAGGTTTTATTGTTTGTTTAGTTTCCATAATTTACTCCTCTTATTTTATATCTATGCTTAAAAATTTAAAATAATAACCATAACAAAACCTAAAATTAATTGTATTTATAAACTAATTTATGTAACAAAAAAACACTCTTTTATAAGAGCGTTTTTACTATTGCTATTTATACTATACGTTTAATAGTCTTAGTATATGTTTGTTAAGAATCATTAGAACAAGGTCGCAAATCCAAATGATGTTCCAACCAAATACTAGTCTAAGAATTCCGGCAACAATTTTACCATCTTGAAATCTGGTTAATGCACCGCAAATCCAAGAAGTAAATGGTATTATTGCTAGCACAAGGCTTACAATATAACTTAAACCAAAGTAATCTGATTTATGTGCCATTATACTTACCTCCGTTTTTATTTACTATTTATAGTATACTCTGGTTTAATAAATTTTCCAACAAAAATAATAAGTTTTTATTAAAATTTTGAAATTTTTAAATTTTATTGGTAACAATTATTACATCCCATGAGTACTAAATCTTATGTTAAATTTTTGTTAATTATTCCAATCGTATTTACAATTGTATTTCTTTTTGGCTGCTCACCAAAATATAACTATTGTACAATAGACACATCCAACTATTCTGCAAATAGCGACTATTTAAACTTGCCCGAAGCCCCAATAATAGAATTAACACCCGAATATCTTCAGTCTTTGCAAGATACGGATGCAGATTTTTATATATTAAAAAATGATAATCTATGTAACTACGTTATTAATAATGTTTCATCTAAACCATTGGTATTTTTGTCAGATGCTATTGTAACAGTATCAGCTAATATCAACAATATAAATAAACCTTTTATTATTAGTATTGCAAACAACTTATATATAAATTTAAACGCGAATATTTTTAGTAATATTACAGAGCAAATAACACTAAACAATGTAATCCCTGACGACACCCCATCAAATTACATAGTTACTGATGAGTTTGTAAACACTAATCAATCGGAAAACACTTTTAGTCACTTAATTAATGGTAAAATCATAAACGTTTATGGAAAAGGCAGAATATCCGAACAGTCTAATGCAATAATTAACTGTAATACTGTTAATATGTGTAATGCAGATATAATTCTTTCTAGTTTAAACCCAATTATATGTGATCATGTAAATTTTTATGGTGGCAGTTTTAATATAGTAAATAGCAAAATAGGCATAAACACAGATAACATTAATATATATGGCGGAAATTTTAACCTAAATAACTGCAATACCGGAATAAAATGCAACAATGCTAATGTTTATAATGGTAAAATTGATATAAATAATAGCAAAAATGCAATAATAGCTACAAGTGTATCTAAATTAGGCGGGTTTATAACAATAGAAAGTACTTATGGTATATTAAGTGAAAGTATTAGCATATTAGATGGCTATTTATATGCAAATTGTAAGCAGTATTGCGTTAAAGCAACTAAAGATTTATTTGTAAACGGAGGAACTAATTTACTAATTACAAAAACAGCAAACTTTTCTGCCATAGAAGCGGAAGCCGCTAAATTTATTGTGAGTGGAGGTTTATTAATTCAAAACAGCGATTACGTATGTACTCCTCAATATAACTGGCTAGCATTTAGTTGCACCAGCGGAGATATATTGTCGGTTGCCAATAACAGGCAAGCTGTAAATGTGTGCGTATATACATCTGGAAGCATCCTTATAAGCGGAATTATTAACTATACCCAGTATAGCAATAGTGGCACTATAGTAGACTATAAAGATAACTTTTATGGTTTGCTTTTACAAGCAAAAGTAAATAATTGGGATGTTAAAACAATAACCCAAGATCAAAAAAACTATGGTGCTAAAATATTTACTAGTGCCAATAATTATGTAAATGGTCAATTATTTTAATTATTGTAATATGCAAAAAAAGTATCTATTTTTAACATTTTTTACAATTAGTGATATTTTTTTAGTAATAATATTTTTTACTGGTTGTACATATGGTCAAATAGTTAATCTAAGCGAGCAAGTTGCTATTTATCAAAATATGGGGTTTTATAAATACACTAATAACGAGCACGTCAACATAGAAAATATATCTATAAATATAAATTATTTAGATGATATAAACCAAGATTTGGCTGTTAATAATCAAGACTATAGCTTACAAGAACTAACCATACTTATAAAACCCACGGAAGATAAAATAGAGGGATTACTATTTATTTACAGATTTAATAATCAAGATAATGCTAATAAGTTTTGTAAATTTTATCACATTTCGGCTAATAATTATTATATAATTAGTAATTATGTTATACAAAAAGGGCTGGCTTCTAATATTTTAAGCCAAGCACAAAATACTTACTATTTTAATAACTTTTATAAAAGCATAAAAAAATAGATATTTACATAAAAGTATATATCTATTTTTTGTTTATTTAATTATTCCTATTTGCTTTAATCCACTTAAAATTTGGTCAAAAACTTTGTCAGGATTTTGTGTTCCGTCTACAACTAAAAACCTACTTGGATTATCTTTTATAATATTTTTGTAACCAATATAAACTTTTTCCATAAAAGTATTGCCAGCCATTTCTATGCGATCGAGTTTATCGATTAGTCTACTATTACGATTTTCGCCAATACTTGCTGGTACATCTAAAAATACAGTACAAACGGGCGAAATTCCTTCGGTTGCTATGCTATTAAGTTTACTTACGACATCTATATCTATTCCTCTGCCATAGCCTTGATACGCCAAGCTACTATCGGTAAATCGGTCGCAAATAACTAACTTGTTCGGATTATTTAAAATAGTATCATGCAAATGTTGATTTCGGGCTGCTTCAAATAATAACAATTCGCAAATATCGGTCATGCTAGCGTTTTCTTTATCTTTAATAACACCCCTGATTTCTTCGCTTATTTTGCCGCCTCCCGGCTCACGAGTAAATACTGCAGGCTGATTAGTACGCTTTAGATACTCTTCTAGCATTTTTAGCTGAGTACCCTTCCCCGAACCGTCAATGCCTTCAAAAACAATAAAATTTTTCATATTTCCCCCGATAGTTTTTTGCAAAACTTGCATAAAAATATATTTAATAAAAACTAATTTATCTTATTTACAAATAATTTACTTTTTTAATCTTCTTTTCTGCCAGTTAAATGACCTATTGTTTCTAGCCCTGCAAAATTATTCTGCCTTAAAGCTTCGTAAATAATAATTGCCACACTATTAGACAAATTTAAGCTTCGTAAATTTTCTTTCATTGGTATACGAATACAGTTATTGTAGTTCTGCTTTAGAATATCTTCGCTAATTCCGTAACTTTCGCGACCAAAGCAAATTGCAACATCACCAGTGTAACTAATATCTGTATACTTTTTTTGTGCTTTGGTGGTAGCAAAGTACATAGGGATACCCTTCAAAAATTTCCGCAACTCGCTAAAACTATCTACAATAGTAATATTAGATTTATCAAAATAATCAAGCCCTGCTCGCTTATAGTGTTTATCGTCCAAACTAAAACCAAGAGGTTTTACCATATATAATTTGCTTCCAGTGACCGCACAAGTTCTGATAATGTTTCCTGCATTTTGGGGTATTTCTGGCTCTATCAATACAATATGTAACATAATATCCTTAAACAAAAACTGCAAATTACTATAATTTTTAGGTAATTTTTGCAGTTTTTTTATAATTTTTATTTAAATTTCTAATATTAAAAAATATCACTAAACAATAAAGTTCAATATTTTTTTAGGTACATAAATTACCTTTTTTATATCACCTGTAACATACTTTAAAACTTCCGTTACTTGCAAAGCAATATTTTTAACTTCGTCAGCCGAAGCGTCTGCTGCAACTTTTATAACCGCCCTAACTTTTCCGTTTACTTGTACAGGTAATTCTATTTGGGTAAGAACAAGTTTGCTTTCATCTACCGTTGGCCAAGTTTGATCTTTAAATTCACCAAAACCACATTCTTCAAAAATTTCTTCTGCAATATGTGGAGCAAATGGGCTAATAAGTGTAACAAAATTTTTGTACTGGGCTTTTCCTATTTTATTAAGCTTGTATATTTCGTTAGTGCAAGTCATAATTTCGGCAATTGCAGTGTTAAACTTAATGTTATCTATATCTTCTGTAACTTTTTTAATAGCATGATTAATGGCGTAATCTAGCTCTGTAACATTATTTTCTACCAAAACTTCTTTCATGTTCCAAATTCTGTTCAATAGTCTAAATGCCGATTTTGTTCCGTCGTCGCTCCAATTGACTGTTTCAAAGTAGTCACCCATAAAGGCTTCCCACACGCGTAGAGCATCTGCGCCGTACTGGTTTATAACATCTAATGGGTCTACAACATTACCAAGGCTTTTGCTCATTTTAACGCCGTTAGCACCAAGCACAATACCTTGCGAAACGCGGCTATCAAACGGTTCTTTTACAGGACTTAAGCCAATATCGAACAAAAATTTATTCCAAAATCTTGCAAATAGCAGATGTCTTGTAGTATGTTCGTTGCCGCCATTATATAAATTTACCGGTAGCCATGCTTTAAGGGCGTCGCTACTTGCAAATTCCTTACTATTGTTTGGGTCGCAATAACGCATATAGTACCACGAACTACCTGCCCAACCCGGCATTGTATCGGTTTCGCGTTTTGCGACTCCCCCGCAACATGGGCAAGTTGTGTTTACAAAGCTATCTATACGTGCAAGCGGGCTATTGCCCTCTTTATCCGGCTCGTAATTATCTACAATCGGAAGAGTTACCGGTAGCTGATCCTCTGGCACTGGCTGCCAGCCACATTTGTCACAATACACCATAGGAATAGGCTCGCCCCAATACCTTTGACGCGAGAAACACCAGTCGCTTAACCTATAGTTTTGATTTTTGCGAGCAATCCCTTTTTTTACTAAATAATCGGTAATATTCTTTTTGGCTTCTTCTACAATCTGACCAGTAAACTGTTCGCTATTAATAAGTATGCATCCTTTGCCAAGGTAATCGGTTTTTTCAAACGCATGCTCGGTTACATCCCCGCCGCTTATTACCTGAATGTTTCCGCCGATATTATGTTTTGCTGCAAACTCAAAGTCGCGTTGGTCGTGGGCAGGTACTGCCATAACAGCACCAGTACCATAACTAGCTAGCACAAAATCCCCAGCATAAATAGGCACTTGTTTGCCATTTACTGGGTTGATTGCCATAACACCTTTAAGTTGTACGCCGCTCTTATCTTTGTTAAGTTCGCATCGCATAAAGTCAGACTTTTTAGCCGTCTGCTTTTGATATTCTGATACTTCGTCCCAGTTTGTAATGTATGGTTTAAGCTCTTTTACGATTTTACCGTCTGGAGCTACAACCATAAAGGTTATGCCGTAGATAGTTTCTATACAAGTTGTAAAAATGCTAAAATTAACCCCTGCAGTTGTAGCAAAATCTACCTCTACACCCTCCGATCTACCTATCCAGTTTATTTGGCTAGTTTTTATATGAGGCATATAATTAGTAAGTGCTAAATCATCTATTAGTCTATCTGCATAGTTAGTTATTTTTAGGATCCATTGCTCTTTTGGTTTTTGAGTGGTATCTCTACCGCACTGGCAGCACTTGCCATCCTCTACTTCTTCGTTGGCAAGCACTCCGCAATTAGGGCAGTAGTTTACAAGCATTTCGCGTTTTTCGGCTAGTCCATGCTTGTAAAATTGTAAAAATTGCCACTGTGTCCACTTGTAATAATCTGGGTCACTGGTATTAATTTCTCTGCTCCAGTCTACCGATAAGCCTAGTTTTTGAAGCTGCTTTTTAAAAGTTGCAATATTTCTGGCTACTATTTCCTGTGGTAACTTTTTTTCGCGGATTGCTGTACGCTCAGCCTCTAGCCCAAACGCATCGCAGCCCATAGGAAATAGTACATTATAGCCTTGAATGCGTAATTTTCGTGCTACTGCGTCCATGGCAGAATAACTGCGAACATGCCCTGTGTGTAGTCCCTTACCACTAGGGTACGGAAACTCTATAAGCACATACCTATTTTGCTTGCCGGGCTGATGATTTTGCACTTCAAATCTTTTTTCTTCCTTCCATTTTTGTTGCCACTTGTTTTCTATTTCGGCTGGATTATATTGCTTCATAACATTGTCCTTATATAAAATTTTGTATATATTTTTATTAAAAAGATAGTACCACAAAAGTTCACTATTTGTCTACTTATTAAAATAATTAACCAATTAAAAAGCAAGGAATTTTTCCTTGCTTTTTTTGAACCTTTTACAGCCATTTAACTAAAATTTAAGCTTAAGTATTTAATTACTTTTTTATTTCTATCTTAGCTAATAGTTTAGCTTAACTTAAAGTTATTGTAATATTGTCAAACTCTACACCATCAGCACCCGAGTCATCCATATTAATAATAGGATTATCCAGTTCGCTATCGTTATCGTTAGAGATTTTAATATGGCTATATTGTCCCGCACATGCACCAGTAAAGAAGAATAAGTAACTTTGAACAGTTCCTGTATTATCTACAGGCACAACACCAATCATATCTATGTTGCAAGCTTTTACATAGCTACCATCTTGCTGGTTAAATATTATACCTGCCCTAGTAGCATTTTGTATTTGCATACGATAAATGGCTGCACCTTTTTCCTCTGTATTTTCGTCTTTACTTGCAGAGTTTATGTATAGTTCGCCAATTACATTAAATAATGTTAGACCTTGACCATCGCCATAATCTATATTTATAGCCGCACTATTTGGGTTGCCCGAATTAAATTTAAGTACGCTACCAGCACTAACCTCGAATACACTACCACCAGTGAATGTACCACCAGTTTTTGTAATTTTTAATGTAGCACTGGTACCGTTTGTAGTACCCTCTACTTCGTCACCCGAAACAACTAATCCTAAAGTATTGATTGTAAGTTTTATAGGACTACCATTATTAGTCGTTAGCTTAATAGTTTTATTTATATTATAAACTCTACTATTTATACCATCGTTGTATAGATTAATTATAGCGTCAGTAATATTATTTTCTACAATCCAGTTGTAGGCAGCCATAAAGTCGTTTGCACAGGTTTCTGTATCGGTTTGTTTAAAGTTTCCAAAACCTTTATGCTTTTTATAGCCATCGCCATACTCTACCCAAACACTAACAGGTTTCCATTCGCCAGCTAATTTAATATTACCAGCGTCTTTGTTATCCCAAAGCAAGATTGTAGAATTATCTCCACCTATGCTTTGTAAATAGCCCTTAAGAATACTAAACTCGTTGTACTGATTTAATGTTCCGTCACTACCATAAATAGACCACTCGCCTTGGTTATTTGTGCTATAACCAACCAATCTATAATGCGTTATATCAGCGATTTGATTTAGTGTAAAGTGGTTATAATCCACATTTCCTTCTGGTATTGTTTGAGTGTATTGTTCTAGAGGATCATCATTACTGTCTGCATAATAGTATATTGTACCATATTTATTAAACTGAACATTAACTACAATATTGCGGTTAAATAAATTTTGATTAGTTTCGACTTTAGCCGCTAAGCTATGACCCGCACCGCTTTGATCAGCTTCGCTAGTAATGTTGTAATTAATTTTACTACCAGTTATAACGCCTTCGTCAGAATGCTGTTCTGTATAAACTTCTGTTAGCTTGTAGAAGTAATAGAAGGTTTCTACCTTTACATCGGCTTTATCCCAATAGGTTATAAAGTCGCCATGAACAAGTGAACTAAAGCTATTGCCATTTTCGCTAGATATTACCAAATAATTACTACCTATCATAGCGTAAGCAGTTTTACTAGTGTAACTATTTTGTACTTCTGCACTTAAGTTAGCAATGGTATTATCATATTTAGTTCTGTCTATATTAGTAAATGTCAATAATCGTTCGATAGCTGTTCCCTTAAACAGTTTAACAGTTATTTCTACCTTAGCTGCACCTTGTTGTAATGATCCGCCAGAATATATATTAATTAAGTCGTTTAAGCTTACGTTAGAATATATTGGATCACAATCTACTATTGCACCTATTGTAGTAAGATTTCTTGTTATATCACTAAACTGCACAACATATTTTCTGTCAGTACCTTCGCCCTCCAACTTAATTGATCCAAAATTAATTGTGTTTATAATTATAGGAACTTCTGCAGAACTTAGTAAAGTTTTATTTTCTCCATTGTAAATTGCATCATTATTTGCATAATTTAAGATATCATCATGAGGAGTTAGTGTAACTCTTTCGCTTTGGTAAGCAGTTATAACAATATCGTTGGTAAACAATACTTCATCTTCTATTCCAGCAAAGTTAGAAGTCGGTACTTTACGAATTACTCTATTAGTAACAGTAAACTGCATTTTATGATACCAATTAGCAGTTAAATTTAGAGTAATATCGCCAGAATTATTTCCGTTTAAGACAACTACTTCCCAATTGTTATTATCATAAATATTAATACCATTAATATTATCAAACACTAATTCGCCTAACGTTCCGTCAGCTTTTAGGTTCTCTCTGTACGCAAATGTAATAGCACTACCACCATTAATAGGTGTACTTACAATATTTGCAAGTTTACGAGGACCATTATCTACATCCTTTAGTAAATCGTAAAGGTCGCTGTTTTGTAAGTTTATTATGTCTTTATACCAACCTGTGACTGTGCCCATAATGCGATTTGAATCGGCATCAAAAACTTTAAGCGTAATCTTTGCTTGGTTATAAGTAACGGTAATTATATCACCTTGTGCTAGTGGCAAGTACGTTGTTTCGCCGTTTATAGTTGTAGAACAATATTCGCGACTTATAGTACCTAATATGTTACCTGTTGTTTCGCTATTAGTATTTACATCACTTACATAGCTAATTCCACTTATGTAATAACCATTATTTACTTTTGCCGTTGCTGTATATTTTATACGATCACCGGCGTAAATAGTTATAGTTTTACGAACCGAAGTATTAATAGTAGCACTAGCAATATCTGCAACTACACTATCCGCATAATAGTAATTTAAAGTGCTATCTGCATTATTTACTAATCTGTTGTGTCTATCAAACTCTTCTAAATAATTTATACCTTGAAGTGTAAACTCGCCAGCATCTGCAGTTATATTATCCAACCCACCAGTATGCTCTGCATCTAACACGCTATCTACATTAATTTGGATTGTCTTTAATGTTAATAGTACAACAATGTATATATCGTCACCATTATTTGCATCAAATGCAGGAAGAATTGTGCTATCAGTTTTTTGTGTAATTATAACTTTTCCGCTTGAAGTTATAATAGCGTAACCAAATAGATTGTAATAATCAAATTGTTCGGTATCAGAAAGCCCAAGGACAGAGCCTGTAGCAATACTATTATCAGTTAAGTATAATCCGTAGCTTTGTTTAAAGTTATAGGTTACACCTAACCTATCTGATAACACTAAACCACCAGACAAATCTGCCGATAGTTGCTCGAAGTCTGATGCGTCTATAGCTATAATTGATTTTGCAGGGTTTTCTACCACATTATAAACATTAGCTGACCAAATAGGAGATAATCTTGTACCATTGTTAGTTTTATTAAATGGGTTTTTAAGGTTTACAGAAGTTTGCGATATTTCTACTTGGTCTTTGCTATCTGCTAAATCAAAACCAGATAAGTGGTAACCAGTTTTTGTGCCAATAATGCTTGTTATCTTATAAACATCAGTAGTTTTACCGTTATATTCTGGATTTTGGTTAGACCAATATAATCCAGTATCTGCAAACAATCCATAAATGTTACCAACAGCTGTAGTCGAATTGTAAACTTCGCCATTAGTACCTGCTATAAAGCTAATATTTTCGCCATCCTTAGCATTAACATTTAAGCTAAAGTATTTTGCCGCCATTGTAGCAGTAAGTTGTAGCTCACCAGTATATGTATAAGGTTTATCTAAACTATTAAAGTTGTTCATTTCTCCTGCTACTAAGTTATATAGAACACTATTAGAGCTTCCGCTTGCAGCCACAAACTGATAACCATTATTGGTAGAAACACCACCAAGTGTTACTTCTTTATTTATGTTTAAATTAGAAATTCTGTGAGCAATACCGCTACTATCTTTTACATAAAGTTCGGTAGAATCAAACTTAATAAATATATTGTCTATATCGTTAAAGGCTTGACTACTACTTGTAATAAATGCACTTAAGTTATCTGTTGTTTTATTTGTAAAGCTTATATTATATAAATTAGCTTCCCAAATAGCATAAATTGTAAGTTCGCCATCGTATATCCATCTGCCGTCTACATCTGCAAACGAAGAGCCTTTTACGATTGTTCCAGTTTCGTCAAACACCATTTGACCATCTACAGTGTTACCTGCGGAATAGAATCCTTTAAATGTATATCCATTTACACTATAAAGTAATTTTACTGTTACTTTTTGATCGTAAGTAACAACATGGCTTGTTTTAAAGTTTCCTGTTGTATCTGTTATAGGTGTTCCAAAGTAGCTTATTGTATTATAAGTACTCATATAAACTGGACTATCTGGGTTTGCACTGGCATTTGCGTTAAGTGTTACCGTGTAGTTTTTAGCAGTCCATCTAGCAAATAAAGTTAGTGAATTTCCATTTGCAGGAATATGTTTCCATACTCCATCTATAATGTAAGCGTTAGTAGTGGTATCTGTTATTGGATTACCATTACTATCGTATACAAGCACGCCGTCTTCGCTAGCCCAGCCGCCAAATGTGTAACCAGCAGCCGTTGGGTTAATATACCCCGATAGACCACTTAAGCTATTAACTGCATCGTTGTATCTAATTATAAACTGAGAAATACCCATCTCTACAGATGTATTTGGTTTGTCTGCATCTGCAGCTTTTGGCGTGTTAGGATTTAGATAAATTGTATAACTTTGTGCCGACCAGTTTGCAGTTAAACTAAAGCTTCCCCAAATTCCTGCAGATAGTATTAGATTTTCGCCTTCGGCAATAATGTTCACTTCGCCAAAAGTACTATTAACGCCCGTACTATCAACCGACCAACCAGTAAAGTTGTATCCATCCTTTGTAGGATTACTTAATTGTAAAGTCTGCTCGTCTGCATTGTAAGTATACTCTTTTGGTGTATTTAAGCCTTCTGTTCCGCCGTCTAAATTATAAGTTATCTGATATTCGCCAGCTGCATAAATTGCCTTAAGGGTAACGTTTCCATAATTTCCTTTACCTAAGTGCATGTCTGTTAACTGAGCACCATTTACAAAACTGCCAGATGTTGACATAACTAAATAGTAAGCTAAATTAAAGCCAGGATTTTTTGCTTTAGGTAATGTAATATCGCTTTCGTAAGTATACTCTAATGGTTCTATTGCTTCGCCGCCATTAGTATCAAAAGTGATAGTATATTTATTAACTTGCCATTTTGTGTATAGGTCTATGGTAGCATTAGCAGCCGCTGCGTACACCCACTTACCATCTGATATATATCCATTAACATCTGTAACCGCAACACCGCTGTTTGTAAACAACTGCACACCATTTTCGGTTCTGGAAGTATAGTAACCAAGTAATGTATAACCATTAGCTGTTGGCATACTTGTAATTTGAGCTATGCTATTGTCAAATATTACATTTACAGTAGTTGTTCCAGCAGTAATATCACTAGTCATTCCGCTAATTGGAGTCTGGTTTAGGTTAAGTGTATATGTATGTGCCTGCCACCTAGCATAAAGGTTAACGACTCTTTCGCCATTGCTATTTTCGGCAGCGTCATAAATCCAGTTGCCAGCTTCGCTTACATAAGAGGTTCCAAGAACCACTCTTCCATCAGCCCCAAACACTTGAACGCCAGTAGATTGACCCGAGTAGAAGCCCATAAATGTATAACCATTAGCCGATGCCATAGCTTGTATATTTACACCACCATCAAACCTTACTTGTGGATTTGGTACTTGAACGCCGCCAGATGTAATATTAATGGTTATAGTGCTGCTCATATTAATTGGCTTATTATTGTTAAAGCTTAAAGTAATGCTATTAGCACTCCAAACTGCATATAAAGTAAATACCTTTGCATTATTTACTACACTTGCACGGTTGTACCACGAGTTAACATACTCGGTAATACTTGCATCTCCGCTATTTGTAGCTGGTATACGATTAGTAGAAAGAACATCGCCATTTGTAGTTGTAGACCAACCCATAAATGTGTATCCGCTAAGAATGTAATTATTAACAGATAGGGTTAAGCTACTATCGTAAGTCGCAATACTATTTGCTGTATTTCCGCTAATATTGCTGCTTGCACCATTAGGTTTGTTGCTATTATATTCCACAATAAATGTATCTGCTTGCCAAGACGCGTACAATTGTACATTTTGACTACTGTTATCTTTTATCCATTTACCATCTAAAATATATTCGCCATTTACAACATAGCCATTTTCGTCAAATACTTTTTCGCCGCCTACACTTGCACTATAGTATCCCATAAATGTATAACCGGCAGCCGATGCATAACTTCTAATGTTTACAACAGCATCAAAGGTTACTTTGTATTCTGTAATAACAAAGCCTTGCAAATTAGTTACAGTTTTAATAATCTCACTGGTCATCGCTTTAGAGCCAGTTGGTTTGTTATCATTAAATACTAAATTATAAGTTTTATTCTCCCATACTGCGTAAAGCGTCTTTGTACCATTTTCTTTATACTCGTCGCTATTAAACCAGCTATTCACCATTGTACTATCTGCAGTAGCACCATTTGTTAATACAACAGCACCATCCGAAGTTTCTGCCCAACCCATAAATGTATATCCACTTAAAATGTAAGTGTTTATATTTAATGTTAAGCTTTGATCAAATGACACTACGCTACTTGTCATAGGTTCGGAAGATACACTTGTACTAGCATCTTCTACTTGGTTAGAGTTGTAAACAACTTCTATTGTATTTGCTTGGAAGTGTGCATACAATGTTAGCCATTCGTCATTTTCGGCATAAGCCCATTTACCTTCGTCGTTAGTATAGCCTGTTACACCTTTTACAACTGCTCCGGTTTCGTCAAATATTTTTTCGCCACCATCGCTTTCGGTGTAAAAACCTGTAAATGTATAACCAAATGCACTTGCTTTTGCACTAATATTAACAGCTAAATCAAAAGTAACTGCATTTGATAACGAGTAAGATCCGTTGGTAATTGGTACTTCATTGCCATCTATAATAACAACAATATGACTAGACATATCGCCCTTGTTTGTACTAAATACCAAACCCATGGCTTTGTTAGCCCAGTTTGCATATAAAGTAAAGCTTTGATCATGTGTTAAATTATATGCATTTTCTACATAATCTTTATCGCCGCTAACCGCTTGTATACCATCAGTTATTGTCCATGCGTTTGGTTGATAACCGTTTGCAGTCATTGAGTTTGTTTGAAGAATAACATCTTCGCCAAAGACTTTGTAAGTTGCACTAGGAAGCCCAACTGCAGCAGGTACTAATGAGTTTTGAGCGTATGTAATTATGTATTGCTCTCTTAAATAAAGTGTAATATTAGATTCTTTATTTTCTGCACTACCAGTAGGAAGCCAACTATATTCGATACTATTTGTATTACTATTAACAGTAGGAACACTATTAACATCCAAATAATATTGATAATCTCCGTTAACTGTAGAAATTGTAATTATAACTTGGTTTGTTTCGCTATAATTAGCTTTAATTTGTCCGGTAAGGTTGCTAGCATTAAGAATAAATTCTGTGTCGCCAGCAGAAACTCTAACACCAGTTGCATGAGTTGTTCCTGCGTCTAGGCTGATATTTAAAGTAATCTCCCAAATCTTCCAGTTAGAATATAATTGTAAATCTGCATTTGCCGAGTATACTGCACCCGAAACATATGTAGGTTCGTCTAAAATAGCAGATTTATCTGTTACCCAGCCATTAGCACTATAACCGGTAGTTACCAGCGAGTTATTTGCCAATGTTACATCTGTACCATACACCTTGTCGATACTTACAGGAAGTGTACCAGTTACTGGCTTGCCTGCAAGATTATTTAATGTATGATTATAGCTAATTGTATAATGTTTATATGCAGATAAAGTTATATGTGCATCTTCTGTAGAAATCCAGTTATATGTTGTGCTGTTTAGATCACTACTTGTTGTAATATTGCCATTTGTAGATAGATAATATCCGTCTAATGCAAAAGTAACAACTACAGGCTCACCATTAAACTCGTGATTTTTTACAATAGTAACACTGCTGCCGTTATAGGTAATAGACGATGCACTAAGAACGCCGCCTTCGCTAGCTTCGCCCGTTACTGGAAGCACTCCGTATTTTGCGGTAATTAGAGCAATAAGACTATCACCATCAAAACCTGCATCTGTAAAGTCTATGGTTAAAGTATATTTATTAATATTACAATTACTTGTAAACGTTACGTTTTTACCATTAAAGGTATTATATAATTCGTTGGCACTAACTTCTTCGTTTTGATTATATGTAACTAAGTTGTTAGTTTCTGCACTACCAGTACTCCAAATACTAGTAAGAGCATTATATCCTAAATCTGCAAGTATTATTGGTGTAGTAAATGTTTGGTCGTATGTAGCAGTTATGCTATTTACACTAGATGTACCATTATTTACAACCCAGTTGACTTTATATGTATTTGCTGTAAATGTTGCATAAACAATAGCATCACTACTATGTATCCACTTACCATCCTTAGTAAACTCAGGAACATTAGATACAATGTTTCCGTTTGCATCAAATATAAGTTTAGCATCTTCGCCACTGGTGTAATATCCTGTAAAAGTATAACCGTTTGCCGAAGCAATAGCTAAAATACTTACTGTTTGATTAAATATAACTTTTGCTTTATTTATACTATGAGATACCTCACTAGTCATTGTGCTTGGCTTATCAAAAGTAAAGGTAATATTATACTCGTTAGCTTGCCAAACAGCTTCTAATGCTACATTGCCATAATAAGTAGATCCTGCAACTGATGCTCCGCCGTTTAAAGTTGTATCTACTTCCCAGTTTCCTGTAGACTGAGTAACCTTCCAGTTAATAAATGTATATCCTGCTTTTGTAGCAGTAGCTATAGTAATATCGTCTGTATAAATATAGTTTGTTGTATGATCAACAGAAGAAATCACTCCGCCATTTAACTGGTAATTAACTTGGTAACTTGTATACTTAACATATACAGAACAAGCAATATCTTGATTTACAGTTAATAGAGTGCTGTAATTGGTGGTTTTTTCAGCATCTAACATAATGTAAGGTAAATCTGCTTTATAATTATCTATAGTAACTTCGCTACCTTTTTTAATATAATACTCCGATGTACCCAAAACTTTGGTAGCCTTACCACCAGTAATAACATTTACACTGCTATTAGCATCAGACACACTTTCGTTATTAAAGTAGAAAGCCACGTCTAATTTGCTTAATTGATCTATATATAGATAAACTATAGTATCATTATTTGCAGGCATAACTATCGAAGTACTAACTTCGGTAGATATGTCGCCGTTGTTTAAATACAACGTATTTTCTAATGCTTTGCTCAAAAAGCTAATATAGTAAACCTTATCAGAATCTGCAGCTTTAATATACAAACCTACTCTTTCACCAAAGTTTCCATAGATACTAAAGTCTTGAATATCTTCTACAGCCGTCCATTCACTAATGCTGTTGGTTTTATATAATAAATTAGGAATATCGCTTCCGATAACATTTACCGTAAATTTATATTTAGCAACTTGATATTCTGCTTTTAATGTAATGTCGCCGTATTTACCACTACTAATACTAAAGTCGCCATCGCCACTATAAGAAATAATATTATCGGTTAATTCTGCATCCCAGCTATTATTTTGTTGACTAGCAATCGAATATCCAATAAAGTCGTACCCTTGTTTTGTTGGAACTGGTAAAGTTATTGTATCATTTATTGTATACTTACTGGTGTAATCACCGTCTACATTGCCATCATCAAAATTATAGCTAATAGTATAAGTATTAATTGTCCAATCAATGGTAAATGTTACATTACCATATGCGTTAGTTATTTCTACAGCACCGCTTTCTGCAATATTTGCAAATACTTGGTTTGGTTTAAAGCTACTATCTGCATCTGCTTTTGTAACTTTAAAGCCACCAAAGCTATACCCATTGTTTGTAGGAATACTTAACGAAAGACCACTTTCTATAGAATAATCTACATTTGTAGTGTCGTCACCATTAACTATAGTTGCTGTATAGCTATTTAAAGTAAACGTAGCAACAACTGTAATATCTCCAAGATAAATATAGGTACGAGTTTCGCTTATGTAGTTAGCATTTTTAACAACGTTTCCGTCTTCGTCAAAAATTTTAACACTAGCATCGTCTTTTAATACATAGCCGGTAAATGTATAACCATTTGCTACCGCCATTGCATTAAAGTTTATTATGCTATCAAATAGTACACCTTTAGTGGTATAAGTTTGTACTATTTCCACACTTTGCGGCATCGAATCTAATCTGCCATCGTTAAAGGTTATGGTGTACCGATTTGCACTCCATATTGCATAAAGTTGTTTTGTACCGTCTTTGCCAACACCGGCTTCCGAATACCAAGAATTAACAACTTCTTTGTCTATTTTTGAACCCTCGCTAAAGGAAGTTCCTTTTCCGTCTGCTCTGGTATTCCAACTATCAAATGTATAGCCCGGTAAAACAAAGTTATTATTACTTAAAACAGCACTTTCACCATAAGTTGCAACTGAACTTTCGGTTACAGAGTCTTGTAACTGAGTACTTGCAGATGATGGTTGATTACCGCTGTAGCTAATAGTAAAATTATCTGCTGTAAATACTGCTGCAATGTTACTTTGAGTAGTTAAAATATAGTCGCTTGTAAGTTCTGCTGTATTTAAGTTAACATTTACATCACCATTAAACCCTTGTAATGTGCTGCCAAATAAAGATCCTGTTATTGCAGTAATCTTATAAACTTCAGCATTATAACCTACATACTTAGGGTTAGAACTTGCAAAATACAATCCTTTTTGACCATAAATTGCATATAGTGTTCCGTTAGCAGTAATGGTATATTCGCTTGCTGTGCTTCCTGCTGTATAAGCAAAATGCAATATACCACCATTAGCATCTATAAATATCTCATAGTAGTTAGCAGCTAACACAATTGTAAGAGTGTCAGTTGCATCTTTATTATAAACAGTGCTTAAGTTTGCAACATTATCGCTACCAATTATTACACTATTATCTGTAAGATTAGCAGCTGTTAAAGTAAATCCTGCTTTTGTTATAACTAAGTTTGTTACAGCAACATAATCGTCACCATCTTTAATAAATAATGTTTTGCTATCGTACTGAACATATAGTTTAAAATCTGCATTAATTAAATTATCGTTTGCTGTAATGCTAGCACCATTATCGTTAATACTTAAAGCATAGTAATTTGCTGTAAATTTAGCTGTAAATACTAAATCTCCATATGTTAAAGCATCTATACTTAATTTTCCATCTACAATGTCAGCACCATTATTATTGCAATCGAACGCTACAAAAGTGTAGCCTGTTTTAGCCACAATAATGTTACTAGCTATTAAGTTATCACTTTCGCTTACTGTATAGGTAGTAGGAAGTATAGATTCTGCATTACCACCATTTAAATTAAAGGTTATTGTATATGTGTTTCCGGTATATCTTGCGTAAAGATTAATACTTACATCTGTATTTGAAGTGCCAGCAAGATTTAATAGGGTTTGACCAGCAATATAAATTGTTTCGGTTTCGCCAGCAATTCTAGATGTACCTTGTGTTGTTGCCCAACCAGTAAGAGTCCAGCCACTAATAGAGCTATTTTGCAACTCGTCCTCGGTTAATGCATTTTTTGCAGTATCGTATATATAAGTACTTTCGCCAAACAGCACTAAACCATTAAACGAATAGTATTTAATTGTATATTCGTTCGCCTTCCAAACAGCATACAATGTAATTTCTTCGCCAGTTTTATCGGTAAGATTTAGTACCTGTTCCTCGTCGTTATATACTTTTGCTCCAGTGCTTGTGAGTGCCCAGCCTGTAAAAGTATAACCAATTAAACTAAATTGATTTGCACTTAAAGTAGTAGCGGTATCGTATTTATGATCTTGATTAGCCATAATACCGGATACTTCGCCACTGGTATTAGCAGGTTTATTACTATTAAATTTAACTTGATACTCGTTAGCTTCCCACTGAGCTACAAAAGTTATATCGTAATAGATATGCTCTACAACTTGACTAAGAGTATAATTTTTTTCTGCCTTGTCTGCATCTTGCAAGTTAGGATCATTAATATTTGTAGGTTTGCCTTTAAAGCCAGTGAGAGTCCAACCTGTTAAAGTAAACATGCTAGTTTCGGTAGGCAATGTTATACTGTTATTAAAATTGTTAGTAAAATTAACAGAACCCTCGCCACCAACAATTACAACATTATTACTTGCATTAATTGGTTTATTAGAGTCAAAAGTAACATTATACGATTTTACCGACCAATGAGCATAAAGAGTGATATTTGATTTACCAATCCACTCGGCATTTTGATCTTCGCCTGCAACTAAATCTTGGTTGTTTGTAGTTACCAGTCTACCATTTTCGTCTATTACTTTATTGCCACCGTTTATACCAGTAAAGTAACCTATAAAGTTATAACCGGCAACACTGCAACTTGCAACTGGTGTATTTATAATCAATATGTCATATAAATTAGCACCAAAGTCTACATTTACATTATCTACCGATTGACTAGCCTCGGTAACTCCTGCAATTTCCTTATCTGTAAAGTTAGTATCAAAGGTAATAACATAGGTGTTTGCTGTAAACTTAGCGGTTAACGTAACACTACCATCGTGTATCCATGTACCTTCATTTACATAACCATCTGCGTCCACTAAAAGGCCATCTTTGCTTATAACAAGCAAAGTATCGCTGTAGTATCCATTAAATGTATAACCATCTGCTTCTACTACTATAGGTTTTATAGCTTCGTCAAATACAACCTCTACACTGTTTGGTGCAGTTATTGTAGTGTGTTTTAGGTCTGGATTTTGTAAAGTTATAGTATATGTTTTAGCTTTCCAATTAGCATACAAGTTAAGTGTGCTTTCTTTTATAATATTGCCGTCTTTATCGGTAATACCCTCTACCGATGCAACAATGTTTCCTGTGTTTGTTATAAGTTTGTCGCCATTTTCGGTAAAGTATCCTAAGAATTCGTAACCCGTTGCAGAAGCGTTTGGCTTATCTGTTATTGTTTGCCCTACGTTTACGGTAAGTTTATCTATACTCTGAGTAGCCGCAGAACTACCCGCAAAGTTTAAGTTAAATACTATATCAATTTGACTAGCTTTCCAAATAGCAAGCAGTGTTACATTGCCGTATTTTCCGCTAATAGGGTTTATAGTATTATTTTCTACATTAAATTGTTCGTTTAATACCCAGTTACCGTCGGCAACAATAACCTTATATCCAACCAATACAGAGCCGGAACTTGTAATTATTGGTAAAGTTATATCTTGACCATTAGTGTAAGATAAAGTTTGTTGACCATTGCCGTCGGTATCTATGGTAATGGTATATTCGCTGGATTTATAGTTTGCGGTAAATACCAAATCCCCGTAAGTATAAGCTGGAATAGTAATTCGGTTACCATTAATTATGATGTTATCGTTATTAACCGTCCATTTGTCAAATGTAAAGCCTTGTTTAGTAGGAGCAGTTAAAGTTTTGCCCTGACCAGCCGGCATGGTTGTATAACTAGACTCGTTAGACCCAACTATCGAACCGCCATCGTAATTATAAGTAATACTGTATGTATTATATTGTAAATCTGCTGTAGCCGATGTGTTTTGTGTTATTACTATGTCCTCGCCAATGTTTGTTACAGAATTAATATGTAAGTATTGAGGCAATGTAAAACC
The DNA here is from genome assembly GCA_947054085.1 of uncultured Clostridia bacterium. Taxonomy (GTDB): domain Bacteria; phylum Bacillota; class Clostridia; order Christensenellales; family UBA1242; genus RGIG4790. Next base: position 87,452 of record CAMRVD010000001.1, read on the forward strand.
ATAATTTACCGAATTATCACCGATTTTTAAGGTACTATTTTTTGCAAATAATGCACTATAACTATTTGCTTTTGTTATAACGTTACCGCCAACAAATATATCGGTAAATATATTGTTTTGATCGCTAACCATTACACCTTTTAGAGTGGTTGTAAATGCAAACTCGTATAATCTAGCAGAATATACATTTATAGTTACATCATCGGTAATAGTTATATCTCTATTAACAATTATCGTACCCGTTCTGCCTTGTTTAGAATAAGGAGTATCTACCGACACATCTTCGGTAAGTGAAATATAATAGTATTCACCCTCAGCAGTTTTTGCAGATAAGTTTAAGGTTAATAATGTGTTATAGTCTACAGTATAAGTATAAGTTTGTGCAGATATTTTTGTACTTAAGCTTTTTGCAATTCTAGATACATTAGGAGCAAGTACATCGTCACCTATCTTAGCTATTAAACCAACATCTAAAAGACCATCTATATCTGTACCGTTAATAACCACTGTAATTGTATATGTTCTTACTTCCCAAACAGCAACTAAAGTAGCATTACCAAACATATCTTTACCAACATTCATGTCAGTAATTACGCTGGTTATATTTTTCCAAGGAGAATTTGCGTCTGCATCTTTAACTGACCAACCTACAAATGTATAACCATTTCTGCTTGCTACCGGTAAAACAACATCTTCTCCGTTTACTGGTGGATGCGAATACACAAGTGAATTTGGTAAAAGTACGTTATCTGTATTACCTTCTGGTAAACCGCTTTCGAAGTTTATTACATAATCGCCTTCTTTTTGTATACCAAACTTAGCAATTACGCTAATATCTTGTGAAATGGTGTAACTTTCGTCTATTTTTTGATCATCTGTAGTAAAGTAGCCAATAAATACATAGTTATCGTTAGCTTTTGCTGTTAATACTTCTAAATAAAGGTTAGCACCATAAACGTTACAGTTTGGTTTTACTTGTGCCGTTCCACCAACTGTGCTTTCTATAAATTCGTTATTGCTTTGTTCTGTATAAGAAATAACGCTTACACTATATTTAGTACGTTCATACTTAGCACTAATAACCGTACTACCATCACCATTTATTTTTCTTGATGCATCAGTCGATATATCAGAAGTGTTCAAATAATACTTAGCAGAATCGCCTAAGTAAGGATATTTTGTTTCTACAAGCTGTTTAATTGTATCAAAAGATACGATTTCGTCTGTTGTACCTGTTGCACTAATAGCATCAAGTTCTAAACTGCTTCCATCTGTCTGAGCAACTGTTACATTGATAGAATATGGTATATCAGTTCTTTTAATAAACAATTCTTTAAGTAATAGTTCGTCTACATTGCCAATTTTTGCAGCATATTCGAATATTTTGTTAATTTGAGCAACTGTTATACGATTATTATCTGGGTTTATACTACTAGGAATAACAGCAAATGGTAGATTATTTAGATCTTCATTTAACTTCCAATTATTGTAGTCAGATTCTTCAACCAAGCCATAAAAACTATAACCAACTTGTGATTTTGGATAATTATTATTATAGATATCTTTTGTATACTCTTGGTTATAGGTAAATGTATGCTTACCAACTACATAACCAACTTTCCAAGATATTAATATGGTTTTAGCATCGTAGCAAGCGGTTAATACAACATCGCCATTTTTTGCACCGTCGTTGTAATAGAAATCATACAAGATATCAACAATGTTTTCGGTATCTGAGGTTACTTGAGTTTTATCTAAAAGCTCCCACATTCCATTATAATTATAACCAAACTTAGTAATGCTTCCAATTTCTGGTAAGCTTATATTTTCATCGGTATAATTAACCAAAATCGAAGTATTTTGTGTGGTAGTTCCGCCATTTACATCTAGGGTTACAATAAAGCTATCTACAGACCAAATTGCGTATAGATTTTTTATGCTGTCTTCTGCATTAGTGTACCAACTATTAACAATAGTTCGAGATATACTTGTAGGCAATACCTCGCCGTCCGCACTTTCTGACCAACCAATAAATGTATAGCCTTTCTGTTTTTTCATACTATCGGTACTAGCATCTAATGTTATGGAGGTATTATAGGTTACTTGTTTATTTGCAGGTAATACTAAATCCTGCAAATTGTCAAGATTACCAGCATTGTAAACAATATTAAAGGTATCACCAATAGTATTGATTGTAATTGTATTTGATAAACCGATTTTTATATTAAACTCTATAGATTTATTATCTTCGCCAATTATAGCACCTTGGGTTAAAGTAAATCTATAGCCGTTTTTAGCTACCGAAGTTACTACAATGTTAGTATCAAAAGGAATGCTATATTTATAAGCACCTTGTGTACTAAAAGGAGTAAATACAGTTCCGTCTGTGGAAACAACTATAGGAGCATCTGCGTACAATGTATTTATGTTTATTGTTAATACCTGATTTTCAGCAGTAAGACTTGGATAAATTACAAGTTCTTCGTCACTATTATAATTTACAGCAAGAGTACTATAAACAGTTCTGATTATTAAAGTGCCTTCTGCATTTACATAACCATTAACACTATATCCTTGTTTTGACGTAGATAATTTTGTTATAACACTTGCACTAGTATTTTCGTTTTCTAACTCAGTGCTACTATAATAAATATTTTTAGAACCATATTTTACATATAGATTATTATATACATCTTCTAAACTTACAACTTCACCGTCTATAGTTAAAGATATATCTGCATTATACACCGAATTATCTATAGTTAATTTATAGTACTTAGCCTTCCAAACAGCGTATAGAGTTTTTGTTCCATTTTTACCAACGCTATCGTACCACAAGTTTACTTGATCTACCGTAGCTAGACCTTCGTAATCTACACTGCTGTTAGTATTTGTATCTGACCAACCAATAAACATATACCCACTACGGCTAAATATATCTAATTGTAATTGATGTTGTGTACCATATGTTACATTGCTAGTAACACTTTGACCAGCATTTAAAACACCGCCATTTGCATTGTAGCTTATATAGAATGTATCAGCCTTCCAGTTTACTCTAACTTCTGCGTCGCCAGTTACAAGAACATCCGAAGTAATTACCGAGTCGTCTGCTGCAAGATACCCAGCTAAACTATACCCTTTATAACTAAACGATAATGTTTTAGCATTTAAGTTTGCAAGCAATCCCGAATTATAATAAGCAGATAGTGTATCTGTGTCGCCACTTTGATTATTACTATCTATATTAATAATATAGCTATTTCTTGTGTAGTATAAATCTACACTTGTACTACCATCGGTATTTACATTGATTACAGTATTTCCGTTGTTAGCTAACGGCATTACATTATTATTTTCAAAATAAGCATAAGCAGTAAAACCATTATAGGAAATTCCACTTGCAATAACACCATAAGTAAAGGTGTCTTCTATGGTTAGGTCATTATATATTATTGTATTAGCCTTTGTATAGCTGTTTTTATTAGAGCTATCAGCAACACCAATACCATTTAAGTTTTGCGTGTAAATATTAACATTTACACTAATTTTATTAGCTATAAAATCTGCATAAAGTTTTACTATTTCTTTGCTGTTACTGTTATTATACAAAGCGTTTACATCGTTAGCAGAAAGTGTACCAACTTTATATAAAAGTTCCTGCTCACTACTTTGCAAACTTGTTTTCCAACCATTAAATGTATATCCGGTTTTACTTATAGAATAATCTAAATTTGCACTTTGGTCGTAAGTTAAGTTTAATTGTTTAGATAATTGAGTATCCCCGTTATAAAATTCCACAGTAAAGGTATCTGCACTCCAAATGGTGTACAAATTAAAGTCGTCTTTATGTGTATTATATAGTTCTAAAACTTCTTCTGCGGTAAAGGTGTAATCTGCACTGTATACAAGTTTGCCACCCATAGTAGTAGCATAACCAGCAAGCGAATATCCATTTAAAGTGTATTTTGTATTCTCAAGTGTATTAGAAACACCAACCATAAAGTTTTGGCTGTATTCTTCGCCTAAAATTGTTCCGGTTATAGCACCGCCGTTTGTCATTAGTTGTTTAACAAAATTAACAGTTACACTATCTCCCACAACATCTACTTTAATAGTAGTATCTTCAGCTTTTTGCGTACGCATATTAGTTATTGTTAAAGTTTGTTTGTTATCTACAATTGTAATATCGTCCGCAGTAGCATGACCTTCTACATCGTTTGGAATAATTATAATATCTTTACCAAAAGCATAACCATGTTTTAATGTAATTTGAAGTTTAAAGTTTGCCCCTACAGCAGTTGTAAAGTCGGTAGAAACAAAATCCTCTACTCCAAACATTTCGTCTGGAGTATATGTCATAACTACACTTTCGACACCGTCAAATTGATCGTTTAACGATTCTACATTAACTTTGTACCTGTTGGCTTTAAAATAGATATTTATTACAGATAATCCATCACCACCAACAATAAATTTATAATTTTGATCTAACGAATAAAGTACAAATACAGGGTTAGAGTCGCCACTATAACTTATCGAAAAACCATATAAAGAATAGCCATTACCACGTACTAGATTATCTGCTAAATCTTTAACTGATAGTTCGGTATCTGTCGCAGCCTGATAAATCGTAGGTCCCGGAGTTATATAGTTACTTAAATCGGTTTGATCAAATTTGTATGGATTTTGAGCATACATGTTTACAGTATAATTTACTTGTAACGGTTCGGCATTAATGGTAAGTTCACCATCCATGTCAAAATTATAAGCCACCACAAAACCATTATCACTAATATCTTCGACAGGTACATTATTAATAACAGCATTAACATTACCATAACCTTGTGCAATGGTAACCACAACAGTTAGATTAGCACTATAGTATACTTGATACTTTTTGCCAGATTGGATTTCGGTAACACCTAAATCTTCGGTAATGCTTACATTTTGTATACCTTTGTTAGTGTTAATAGTAACGGTATATTTGTTTAAGCTATATTTTGCATAAAGATTTATATCTTCTGCTGGCATTGTAAAGGTATCTAAGTTTATAGCCTCGCCACTAAAGTTGCTATCTAAGTAATAACCATCAAACGAATATCCTGTTTTTTCTGATGCAACAAGATTTAGTTTAGATCCGTAAATATAGCTGCCCGCACCGGTTACAAGATTTTCTGTTGTAGACGAATACTCTCCATTTACAGCTTCTTGCAAACTTTGCGAATAAACTTTTATATTTAATGTATAAGAATTGCGTGTAAATACAACAATTATGGTAGTATCTTGAGTTAGTGTAATACTGTCTACTTGATTACCAACACCTGTATCTGGATTAAAACTTAAGTAAAAGATTCCGCTAAAGCCATTATTTGCATTATTTGTAAGCGATACTTCACTGCCGTATTCGTACTTGTCAGATATCGATGTAGAACCACCAACTTCGGACTGTATATACGATCCATCAACATCTTGTGTGTAGGTTGTAACAGATAAAGTTAAGCTAACTAAGACATATCTAACTTCTACAACTAAACTGCCATCTCCAGTAATTATTCTGTTAGGATTAAGGTCTATAAAATCTTGCTCGGTAAGCGTTGCAAGCTTGTAGTTTGCAATAATTGGTAGTTTAGATTTTACATCGGCAAAATTAACTTCGCTGTCCGTTTTTCCGTATAAAGTAATAGAAGTATATTTTGTGTATGTATCAGCGTTTAAATCTTTTGTATAAACATCTACAGAATATTCGGTATCGGTATTTGCAACATAAGAAACAACTGCATTTATCGATTGATTGTTTGCCCAAGCAGTAGACAATTTACTGTCTAATTCGCCGCCTGTAGCGTTTAAGTAAGTAACATCTCCCGAATTATCTGTTACACCTATAACTCTGTAACCGTCTTTTTTAGCATCCAAACCGGTTACACGATAATAATTTTCGCCGTCTTTGTAATACAAGTTAACCGAATTATATTCTGCATATAAAACAATATTAGATAGATATTCGGTAGTTTCTACACTTGGATATTTATTATATGTTACAGCAATTTTACCACCTGTTGCGTCTACATTTAGCATATAATAAAATGCAATTGTGTTTAATGTTATAGTATTACCGTCTTGTGTATAATCCATCACAAAGTTATCGGTAAGTGTACTTGCAAAATCTTGAATAACAAGTTTACTTATGTCTAAACCGTCAGCTACGTTTAAATAATAACCGGTATTAGTAATAATAGTAATACTAACTTGCTCGCCATATTTAGCAGTAAACGAATAGTTATTATTATTTTCTTTTATTGCTTCGCCATTGATTGTAATACTATTTATATTGCCATTAGTTATAATATTAGCAGTATATTCTCGTGCTTCGGTTGTAAATCCAATAATATTTACATTTTCTGCCGAAACCATAACTTTGTAAGTAGTACTAAAATCTGTTTGCTGAGTTTGTTCGTCCAATGATGTTGTTAAATTACGGCTACTTTCTACGCCATTTATCATAGCAGAAGTAACAGTAAAGCCAGCTTTGGTTTTTGCAGAAATAGTTATTGTAGCATTAAAATCTACACTATAAGTATAAGCATAAACTACAACTTCGCTAGCAGTTAGTATTGTTTCGCCAGATTTAACAATTAAGCTATCTGATACTATATTAGAATTAATATATACAGTAACATTATACTTATTAATAGTATAACTTGCAGTAACTGTTAAATCGCCGTCGTATAGCCACTCACCATTACTGCCAGTATATCCATTAACTCCGCTAACAATTAAACCATTTGCATTAAATATCTGCACATCGGATGCATAAAAACCATTAAATGTATAACCCTGTACATTAACTTTGCAAACATTAGAAACCACTTTATCGTAAGTAACAATAATGTCGTCTAACTGATCTACTACAACCCCTTGAGGAGTATTTACATCAAAACTAATTGTATAAGTATTACTTTGCCAAATAGCAAACAATGTAGTTTTAATAGTAGAATAAGCATAACCTTCGGTTTTAATTAGATCTTGATAAAGTCTGTTTACTTCTTGTTTAGTAAATACCAAATTTTCTGGCACTACAAAGTTAGGATCATTATCTTCCGCAGCATATGCATAGCCAAGGAAGGAATATCCTTTTTTTATTGGATTACTTATAAACCAACCTTCTTGGTCGTATGTATAAGTTGCAGTAGGATTTGTAATTATGCTTTCGCCGTTTACAAAATTACCCTTACCAGCATCAAAGGTAACCTCTATTTTGTTAGCTTCCCATATAGCATAAAGTTGGATTGGATTAATGCTATCTTCTTGCTCGTTGTAATTATCAGTAAAGTATTTATTAATTTCCTCGGCAGTAAACTTAGTTACTTTTAAAGAAGAATTCGCTAACGCAAAACCATTAAATGTATAACCTATCAAATTATATACACTACTGTCGTTTATTATAAATTCGTTATCGAAATATGCTTCGCCATTATTAATTGATCCAGTTACCGAACCACTTGTATTTTGAGGTTTATTAGAGTTGTATATTACATCTATTTTTCTAGGTGACCAACATGTAGTAACAAAAACACTATCGCCTTCTACAGAAGATAGATTTAATAGTTTATCACCCGCACGATAAACATTTTCGCCAAACTTCCAACCAATAAATTGGTAACCAAAATGATTATAAATATTTATAGCAAAAACCGCACTCTCGTCGTCAAAGTTGTAAACTTTGTAATAACCAATATCATCTTTTAAAAGTCCGCTAATATCAGCATTAGAAGAGTCCACAAGTACACTTGTGCTTGCATTGTTATAAGCTTCGCCTTGATAATATACTTTATAGCTTATTGCAGACCAGTATGCATAAAGTATTACAGTTTTATTATCGCTTTCGATTGCACGTTTATATAAAGCATTAATAATTGCTGTATTTACGATTGTTGCATCGTCGCCAACAAAATATTCCGCATTTCCGTTTTCGGATAAGCTCCAGCCAGTTAAAACATATCCAGTTCTATTAAACTGAGCTCCGTCGTAGAACGAGATAGAACCATCTGCGTTAGAAAAATCGTAAGTCCAAAGTTGGTTTACAATTGTACCATTACCGCCATTTGGATTATAAGACACAGTAAAGGTATCTGCCTTCCAAATAGGACGAATTGTAACTGTACCATTGTCTTCGCCAGTTAAATTTTTAAAGGTATAGTTTTGTAAGTTAGTTATGTTAGCGTAGCTATCATCACTACCTATATAAGAAATCAAACCACTAGAAGATACAAAACCATTTAGTGTATACCCAACGTTGTTTACACTTAAAATGTAATCGCCAATATTGTATTTTTTTTCGTAAATTGCTGCAAATTCGGTTGTACTACCCAGTCCAAATAAGCCACCATTAGCATCAAATACTACATTGTAACTATTAACACTCCAAACAGCATAAAGTACAGCACGTGCATTTTCGCCCATACTATTGTAAATGTCATTTACAACTTCTTCTAAAATTTCAAATGTATTATTTGCAGTAACATTACCAACTTTAATATCTATTGTGCCTGCAAAATCTTTATCTGCACTATGATTATCATATGTATAACCAATCAATTTATAGCCAGGTTTAGTAAAGTAAGACAATTCGCCCAATGTATTATAAGTTAATGTTTTAGAGCCAAGAAGTGTAGTATCGTCCATAAACCTTACACTAAAGGTTACAGGACTTACTAATAACGAAAGTTCGCTATTACCAAATGTATAATCGGTGGTAATAGTAAATTCCATGCTAGTGCTTGCGTAGTTTGTAACCTGATTGCCTATTATCATTTGATACCCGCTTATAGAGTATCCACTATTTGCACTAGCTCTTGTTACAACAGTTGCGCCATACATTACATAATAACTGCCGTCATCGTTTAATGTTACACCAAAAGTATTAATATCGTCGTTTACTTTTAATGCTAAATTACCTTTTGTAGCAGATGTTGAAACAGTATAAACATCACGTTTATATTTAAGTGTAATTTGTAAATTATTGCCGTCTACTACTAAATCGCTATGCCTATCGTCTAATGTATATTCGCCTGCATACGAATACCCGCTAATTACAAGCTTATCGGTAACTTCACTAATATCTGCAATAATGCCATCAAACTGATAATAACCAGTAAACCATTCCGAAGCAACATCAGAATAGTTTCCATCTAAATCCTGAAACCAAGCACGATAAGTGTACGAGCCTTCGCCGTTTTCCCAGTTTGTATATAAATTTACAATTCCATTAGGTTCGGCAGTTAAGTTCTTTAAGCCTTTAGCCAAATTAGCATAAGTATTATTGCTTGAATACCAACTAGTAAAATTATAGCCGTCTAACGAATAATAGTTGGCAGGTAAATCAAATGCAACGTCGTACTTACAGTTTATATAATAGTAAGAACCATCTTCGCTTAAATAAACGTTTTCTGGTAAACTTGCAGAATCTAGCGTCAATTTACTAGAAGATTCTTCTCCGCTAGAATTGTTAGGTTTTTTGCCAATAAAATTAACAACATAATCGTTTGCAACAAAGCTAGCAAAAAGCGTTACATGATCTGCACTGCTATTGACCATATAATCGTATAATTCTTTAACAAGAGCCGCTCCGCTACTAGAAATATTTGTACTTTCGCCATCAAAATGCCAGCCATTAAATGTATAGCCTAACATTGTAAAACTAAAGTCTGCACTGTCGCTTGTTAATAATTGGAAATCGTTATCGTCGTAGGTTACACTTACAGTAATTTCCGATCCATTACCTTGTGCTGGATTATATACCAAATCGAACTTATTAGCAGTAAATACAGCGTTAAACTGTATGGTTTTAGTATTATCTAATACATAATCATCGGCATCGGTAAATACAAAGTTATATAATTTATTAACCTCTTCTGCCGAAATTGTTTCGCCCGCTTGATATTTATAGTCTGCACTTTGCCAATGGGTTAAAGTATAGCCATATTTTGTATATAAACTACTATCTGGTAACTTTATATTGCTATCATAAGTGAACGTTACATTTGTACTTGCATCTTCATTATTAAATTTGGCAGTAAAAGTATTTGCACTCCACACTGCGTACAAAGTAATGTCTGAACCAGTATATAAAGCGTTGACATTGTCTATTCCAATATTGTTTAAGCTATCGGCAGCAAAGTCTGCAGATAAAGCTAAACTTTGTTTTGACCAACCAATAAACGAATAACCATATCTGGTAAATCCATTAGAAGCTAAATTTCCGTCTGCATTGTAAGAAAGAGTTGTACTGGCAGTTTCCCCTTCGCCACCATTAGCGTTATAATTTACCACCCAAGTAACAGATTTTGCCTCGGCATAAATAGTAAAGTCTTGAGCTTGTGTAAGTACTTTACTTGCTGATTGAGTAGTAGAAATTTCTTGAACTCCGCCATCTAAAATGTAATATCTTACAAACTGATAACCAGCTTTAACAACACAACTTATAGTATAAGTGCTACCAAATTTTACACTATATACATTGCTATTTTCTGTGTTAGTTACATACAATCCCGAAAGTGACAATGCAGATATCATATCCTTACTAGCCGAATCTACATCAATTGTAATATTTACGTGCGTACGTGCGTAATAAATACGTATAACCAAAGATCCATTTCCGACAATAGTTAGATTAGGATTTTGTGCAATTGTTTTTTCGCTATCGTAAACAAACCCATAAATATTGTCTGCATAATTATTAACAATGTAATCGTTTATTTCAGATATATCTACATTTTGATCGGTAGTACCCTTTCTTGGTATGCTTAAATAACTATATGTGCCGTCTAAATTTTCAGTTTCTAAATAAACCGTATAATCGGTATCGGTATTTGCCTCCCACATAGCATACAACGTAAACCCTACAGAAGGGTTATAACTATCTAAATTAGACAATATATAAGCGTATAATTCTGTAGTAGTAGTAATCTTATCTCCCGAACCTAATGCTTCGGTATTATAACCATCAAAAACATAACCGACGCGTTCTAACGTTGTATCTAACTCGGTTACATTAAAAATAAGTTCTTTTGCAGGCAAACTTACGCCTGTACCATCGTTTCGATTTATAATAAGTTTGTATAAATTTGGTGTCCAAACTGCATAAAGATGCAATTCTGCTGTTTCAGCTAATAAATATTTAGAATAAATATCATTAACTACAACGCTGCTTATTTCGCCATTTTGAGGTACAGTATAGATTCTTTCGCCATCTTTAACAATAGAATAACCAGCAAAAGTGTACCCCTTTCTTGTAAAGCCGGCAGGTATTGTATCTGCTTTATCAAACACATAATTTTTTGTTTGATTATTTTCGGCAGCACCATTGCCCTCGAAAATTACGGTAAAGTTTACCGCTTCCCAGCTTGCATAAATGGTTATTTCGCTATCGTCCACCGGTAGATTATCATTTTTACCAAAAACATCTGCAGGATCTACTTGTTTTGTGCAAGCACTATCGTAAAACCACGACTTAAAAGTATAACCGTGTCTTGTTGCACTAACCCATTGCCCAATAGACGAATTATATTTAAATGTTTTTGTTTGATCTACATAAGGATCGGCAAGTGTCGAACCGCCATCACCATCGTTTAAATTTACGCTTACTTTGTAAACATTTTTTGCAAATCTGATAGTAACAATATTTTTTGTAGCTACGTCTTCGCCAAATAATCGCTGATTTTCGTCGAAGTCTGCATCGTAGAAAGTATAACCCTCTATCATATTAGGATTATAATTTGCAAGTTGTTTATAAACATCACTTAAAAGTTCGTCTGCATAAAAACGATTATTACTGTCGTACCAAGTTTCGGCAGGGTTGTTAAAAAGCAGATTACCTTCGGAATCTTCGCCCGATTCTTTTTTAAGTTCTACTTTTACAGCAACAGTATTTGCACTCCAAACAGCATACAATGTTACATCGCTATTAGCTTCTTGGGTATATTCGTTTGTATACCTAGCGTCACCTGTTTTGTTTAAACTCCAACCCATAAAGGTGTAGCCCGGACGCGACATAGAAGGAAGACTGGTTGTTTTAAAATATGCAAGGTTTTTTATTTGGTTGTCTAATTTAAAGCTTTCATCGTCAAAAGTCGCAGGGTTAACCGATAACGACAAGTTGACATTTGAATCTAGCGTTACAGTATAAGTATTGCGTGAAAAATAAACTTTAAAGTACGAACTTGTATTAGAACGGTTGTTAACACCACTTGTTACAGATAAATTACTTACAAAAGTAAAGCCAGCAGGAGCAGACAATGCACCTTCTATATTAAATAAGTTAATCGGAGCATTAGGTGCATCCGAGTAGTTTTTAGAACCAATTAATTCGTAGCGGTCTTTATCTATGTTTTGTTGATAATATTCTACTGTAAAGTTACGATTTTGTACGGCCTTCCATTTAGCATAAACCATATGATCTTTGTATTCTTCGCTCATAAGCATATCTTCGGTTACTCTTATGGTTAATGCTTCGTCTAAATACCAGCCCTCTAACATCCAACACTCGTTTAGGCCGTTAGAAACAAGCAAACTATTTGTATATAGTCGGCTTAAAATAGATTCTCCAAAAGCCACTTCGATTTTAGGGTCTAGTCGGTTATTTTTGTCACCTATTTCGTCTACACTTGGTGCTAGGATAGAATTATATTTGGTATTTAAATTGATGTTTACAAAAAATGTACCAATGTTGCGATACCCATTATACGAATATCGGTTTTTATAAGCACCGCCATCGGTATTAAATGCTTTGTAAATTACACTTTCTGGGTCGCTTGGTCCGGTTACAACTAACATAGGTAAATTAACATTGCCACCAAAAGCTCCGCTACCAATACTTGCGATTTGACTATTTTCGCCAAAACTTAAGTTTGTTAAACTATTATATAACGCAAATGCGTCATCGTTAATCTGAACCAAGTTTTCTGGAAGTATTACACTGCCGATACTACTAGAAGGGAACAAGTTTAAAAAGCTTCTACGTAAAATTTGATTATTTACCGAACTTCCTTGACTATTGATAATGTCTAAAGTAAATAATTTGTTGTTATTTTTGTCTACTTCAAACCCATTGCCTGTCCCATGATAAAAACTAAACAACTGAGAATTATACGACGATAATTTACCCCCAAGCACCGATAAATCTATTTTGACATCGTCGCTGATAAGAACATTTGTTAAATTAGAAAAATAGCTTAAAGCGTTTGCTCCAATTTTACTAATTCCACTTGCAACATTTATAACCCTTAGATCGCTACCGAGTTTTTGAAATTTACTCATAAAGTCGCTGGTTAGATCGTCTTCGGCATGGTAAACATTTAATGTTGTAATTTCTAGCGAGTCAAAGTTTCTAGAATCGATTTCTAGATTAGAATAGTTATACACACTTAAAGTGTTTAAATTTGTAAGCCCATTTAGTGTAGAACTTCCCAAACTAACATTATCACCACTAATCTCTACATTTTCTATAGTTGGCGAGTTTAAATTAAGCGAACTATCAATTTTTTTGCTTGCACCAGCAATGTCTATAGTTACTAGATTTTGAGCACCGCTTAAAGCATCATTAGATAATTTTACAGTGGAAGCATCGCAAATAGTTAATTTTTTTATCCCCGAACCACTAAAAACATTATCTTCAATTTTTTGTACGCTACTAGGAAGAACAAAATTACTTAAAGATTTTGTAAAAGCAAAAGCACCGTTTTTAATTTCGGTAATATTACTGTAGGTATTTCCGTTTTGATCGGCTTTAACCTCTATAACTACACTGGTGATAGTTTTATTAAATTCCCTGTCAGTTCCACTAAACGCATTTTCTAGTATAGTAGTAACTTTTACACCATCAACATCCGCAGGTATAGTTACTTCGGTATCTGTACCAATGTATCTAATAACTTCGTAATGCTCGTTACCTTTGCTATCCATAACATATCGCATTAAAAAGTTACCGATATTTCGGTCTTCGATTATAGAATTTTTATTACCTCGGGTAAATAAAACAGCCGGGATTACTGCCGAAGCAATAAAAAACAAACAGCTTAAAACTATAAGCAAAATTTTTGTTTGCTTTTTCATTCCGCTTTTTGCTTTCCTTTTCGGCTTTATTTGATCCTGTTTTATTGTAGCGTTTTCTTCCATTTTTTCCACCTTTTATCTTAGTTTGAGCTACCGTGTTATATTTATTTAAATAAATGGTTACAAACTTTGTAGTTTTTTGCCGTTTTTTAAGCATAGCAATAGCTTTTTTATACTAAAAATCACAATAAATACTATGTACATAGCAAAAAAACACATTAAAAACATAATTTTACATACTTTTTTGTTAGCAAATAAAATAGCTAAAATGTAAATTATTTAATGTTTATGTACATATTTTAACAAATTAGCTATTTTTTGTCAAACAAAATACAATAGTAAAAATTTATTGTATTTTACTTATTTAGTTGATATTTTTCTTTATTTTGCCACACCACTATTAGTGTAACAACAATGTTAAAAAAATAGGCATATTGCCTATTTTATTTAACTATTAAGGTTATTCCCTTTTTTGGATTATAAGTATTATCTCTTATTTTTTTGCTTTTTATTAAACAATCTCCATCGTAGTAATCTAAATATCCTTTAGCTCTAAACCCATCTATTGGGTAAGATATTTGATAAGATCCCGGCAAATAAGTTGTATTATACTTAGAAGCATCTGTTTCGATTATATCTGCTCCAGCAGGAAGTTCTTGATACTTTTCAAATCTGCGAACTATTTTGTATGCAGGCTGCTTACCATAAATTACAACATTACATTTACCATTTTCGGCAGAAGCTGTTATGATACAATCGTACCCCGTATTGTTTGTTACTTTTAAATCGCTACTGCCAGTATTTACCATTGCATCAAAACACGGGTTAACATAACTAGAAGGTAAACTATGGTTATGCACTTCTGCAATATCTAGTCCGGCAAGCAGACATGCATTGTATAAAGTTGTACTTACCTGACAAACGCCACCTCCAAAACCATCGATATAAGTTCCGCCAACTATAATTTTTGCTTCTTTATAACCATTTTCCGCCGTTCTTGCACCCGTTGCTGTATTAAAACTAAATGTTTCGCCATTTTTTATTATTTTTCCATTTATAGCATTACAAGCCCTTTTTATATTAGAGCGTCTTGCCTGTCCACTGCTATCAAACGATGTGTAAAATTTGCCTGCCAGTTTATAATTATCTTTTATATCTAGCAATGTTTTATTAGCATAAGTTGTAAAAGTCTTTATGTTTACTGTTTCTTGGGATATTAGAGCATTATATATATCGTAATATAAGGCGAACTTATCTACACTAATACCATTTTCACAATCTTTAAAACTTATATTGCAATTACCCACCGATATTGGCATTGCATCTATAGGAGTTTTTTCTATTTTATTACAAATGCTTTCTACTTGTTTATTTAGTCCGTTATATACATAATTCAAAGCAACATCTAGCCCAAAACCCATGTTTAAAATTTTGTTTATTATGTAAATTTTTTGATTATTATTTAATTTATTTACATTTTGTTGCATTTTTGTAATAGAATTTTTACTAGATAAATCCAAGTTATAAAATTGATTATTATACATTAACCTTAGTGTATTTTTATTAGAGCTATTAATATTAAAAACTTTTACATCTTTGTCTAAAAAATCTTCTATAATATCTTGATAATTATTAGAACCGTTTAGTGCCATACAATAACTAACACAATAGTTACAGCTAAACAAAACCGTAGCAATGCTAATTAAAAAAGTAAATAAAAATACTAGCAGTTTTTTCATACTGTTAGTATCTCATAATTTTATAAAAAGTTTTTTCTTTTTTACATTCACTCATTCATTTT
>CAMRVD010000002.1 GCA_947054085.1 uncultured Clostridia bacterium
AATTATAATTATTCAAAAAAAATAATAAAAATGTAAAAAACCTTATAAAAATGGTAGTATTTATTCATTTTTTATGATATTATTTTAATGTTAAATTTAATAAGTTTAAGGAGAATCTATGCGTGATTATGTAACAACGGTTTTTAACCTTCTTGTAGGACTTGTAAACCCTAATAAAATAGTTTTATTGGCATTTGTGGGCTTAGCTATTATTGTTGTTTGGCAGTTGTTAAGTTTAATGCTAAGCTTTAATTCTAGGTTATCTAAAAAGTGCCGAAAGATAAGCAAATTTTTAACCACTAAAGGTTTATCGGCAGACAATTATAATAAATTTATTGCTCTTATAGCTAAAATGCCACAGGAATTTATAAGAGGATACAAAGCTTTTGAGCATGCAAGTTTTGGGTTGCCTTCCGATTACATCAAACGCTTTGATAGTATAGATGTAGAGGTTAACGGTGGCATATTTAATCACGGAAAGTCTATACTAAAATCCTTTATATATACTTTTGGTGCAATATTACTTGTATTAAGCCTAGCTTTAATGGGGGAAGAGTCTACACTTACCGGATACGGTCTTGCAGATGCAATGCTTGTTCCATTACTATTTGTAATTATTGCCAAAGTATTATATTATGTTTTTGTTGCCATTAAGCAGCAACAATACCGAGTTGTGGTAGACGAGTTTAACGAGATGTTAGACATTATGAACGACAAGATAGAAAACAACGACACACTCCCTGGTCCAGATGTACTTGCAGAGATTGCACCATTTGCAGAAGGAACAATAACTACCAGTCCAAATTTAAACAAATTAGAAGAACAATCTGAGGTTGGTAAGGTTGCAGGTACTGTGCAAGCTGATAATACTACAGAAATACAATTTAACACAGATATAAATAAAGAAACGGATATAACTAAAGAAGAAAGCAGTATTTCTAATTTGGTTGCAGATAATATAGAAAATAATAGTAGTGCAGAAGTTCACGAGCAAACTAATGTGCAAGAAGACGAGTACGATTGGATGTTTGATTATCAATCTAGTAATCAAGAAACAAGCGACGAAACCAATTTAAACGATACTAACTCTGAGCAAGACTCTAAAATTGTTGAAGAGCAAACAAGTCAAAAAGATAGTTTCAGTTATCAGGAACTAGAAGAAGAAGTGTCGGAAAGTATAAAAGATAATTTTGTACAGGACGACAATAGTAGCAATGATTTAGGCTTACAAGTAGATGATATAGAACAATCTTCCTTAAATAGTTTGCCAAAAACATATTCTACTATTGTAACAGAAGTTAAAACCGAAAATATTTTAGATAATACAACTAGCAGCGAGGAAAAAATGGAAGAAAAACGCGGCAGGGGCAGACCTAAAAAAGCACCAGAGGGCGAACTAATAATTACTAGCGATAAGCAATTTGAAGAAGTTTTAGAGCGTGCTGAAAAATTAATGAGAAAAAGCGAAGAAGCACTATCAGCTAGTCAGGCAAAAAGAGTAGAAAAAGCGTTAAAACAATTGGTAGATGCAATGACAAAATATAAAGAGGAAAAATAGAATGAAAAAAAAGACAGTGAAAATTAAAAAATCTACAACAATAGGGGAACTTCTTAAACTTAACGAAAATGTAGCAGAAATTCTTTTGGGGTTTGGGTTACATTGCTTTGGATGCCCGATGAGTCAAATGGAAACGCTAGAAGAAGCCGCAATGGTTCATGGTGTAGATATAGATTTAATGATGGACAAAATTAACGAATTTTTTAATAAATAGAATCTTATGCTAAAAAGCCAATTGTTAGTTGGCTTTTTTTATTACAGCTTTTTTATAATTTTGTCGAAGTTTGTAACATGTATTGATAATTTTTGTTTTTATGATATATTTAGGGTAAAAATAGGAGTTATTATATGAAAGGTTTTATTAAATTGATTTTACTTGTAATTATAGTGGGATTTGCTCTTATAAATTATAGAATCTTTACATTTACTAAGGGGTTTAGTAAGAGAGAGATGGAAGATAAAAACTTAACTGAGGTAATATCTACCATTACAGGAATAAATAAAATTGAATATTATAAAAAAACAATTGCTGACGATAAATATATTTATAATGTATTTATTGAAACAAATACCGATGCATACTTGTTAAGTGCAACTCAAGAAGAGATAGATAGTTTTAGTGTACTTTCCATTTTTTCTGAAAAATTAAAGCCAGAAAAAATTAGTCCAATACCATTTTATGTAGAAATTGTTTTGGGACTTTTGATTTTGATTATTCCATTTGGTAAAAGGTCGTAGTAAATTATTTTTGATAAAAACCCACCAGTATTAAACAGGTGGGTTTTATAATGTTAATAACCATAAATAATTAGATTAATTCTAAGTTAAAATATATCATTATAATAAGTTAAGTTTTAATGTAGAACTAATGAATAGTTATATATCAGTATCTTATTATTTATTTCTCTTTTTGTTAACGCAATATTCTAAAATAGCAATTAAGCCGTACATAATACCTGCTAAAACGCAAAGTATTACTATTGTGGTCATAACCATATCTAAATTAAATACTTGGCCATTGTATACAAGTAAGTATCCAAGACCCGCACCGCTAGATAAGTATTCGCCCATAATTACGCCTACCCAAGCCATACCTACATTAATTTTAAGCACCGCTATAAAGTTAGGTAAGCTTGCAGGAAGTACTAGCTTAAATAAAATCTGCAATTTATTAGCGCCCATGCTTTTAAGTAGCATAATTTTTTCTTCTTCTACTGCACAAAACCCATTTAGCATACTTATAGTAGTTATTACTATACAAATAAGTATACCCATTGCAACAATTGCTTTTGTTCCAACTCCAAACCAGATTATAATTAGTGGTCCAAGAGCAACTTTAGGTAAACTATTAAGAATTACAAGGTAAGGTTCTAGTATGCGTTTTAGTGGCAAGCACATATACAAACATATTGCAATAAATCCGCCAAGAATAGTAGATATTACAAATGCAAGCATGGTTTCGTATAGAGTTATTCCTATATCCGACCAAATAGAACCACCCGAAAATAATGTTACCAAAGTATTAAATATCCGCGACGGCGAACTGGTTATAAATGGGTCAACTAGCCCTGACCATGCCACGTACTCCCACAAGCCTAGCAGTAACACTAATAAAAGTATTCGTAAAAAATGAATAAGTACAGTGTTAAATAGCTGTTTACGTAAATATTTTTTGTGGTCTAAAGAGTATATCTTTTTCATGATAATTCCCTCCAAACCAAGTCGAAATATTCGTTAAACTTAGGAAGTTTACGTCTTTCGAAAGGAGACAAAGATTTGTCGAAGTCTAGATTGATTATTTTTTTAACTTTGCCGGGGCGGCTAGATAATACCATAATGCGGTCGCTCATGGCAATGGCTTCGCTTATGTCGTGAGTAACCAGTATTGCCGTCTTTTTTTCTGACTTGATTATACTAGATATGTCATCTTGCACAACCAGTCTGGTTTGGTAATCTAAAGCACTAAACGGTTCGTCTAATAAGAGTATTTCAGGAGAGCTTGCAAGCGTCCGGATTAACGCCACGCGTTGACGCATACCACCCGAAAGCTCTGTTGGGTAATGAGTAGAAAATTCTTTTAATCCATATTTTTCTAAAAGCTCTTTTACATAAGCTTTTGTTTTAGGATTTTTCTTTTTTATAATTTCTAATCCTAAAAGTGTGTTTTTAGAAATGGTAAGCCACTCAAACAAATTGTCGCGTTGAAACATGTATCCAACTTTTGGGCTTGGTTTTGTAACTTTTTCGCCCGCAACGATAACATTGCCCGTTGTTGGCTTTATAAGACCACAAATAATAGATAGTATTGTGGTTTTGCCACAGCCGCTAGGCCCAACGATTGCCACAAATTCACCACTATTTATGCTTATATTTAAGTCGTTTAATGCCAAAGTTTCGCTTTTTTTAGAATGATAGGTTAAACTAATACCATCAAGTTCAAGTAGTTTATCCATAATAATTTAGTTTTAAATTTTGTTTGCATAGCTGTTGTCTACAACGCTAGAAAATCCAACATTTTTGTTAATTTGGCCAGCATTAGACATAACCTGAAGTAGTCTGATGTAGCTATCTTCGGTCATAACCATGCCTTCTTTCCAAGCGTCAATTTCTATGTAACTTTCTACGGCTAGTGCTAAACTTTCTAAACTAGTTGTTTCAAAACTTGGTTTTAAGCTTTTTGCAACTTCGCTAGATGGCGAAGATTTTATAAACTTATAAGCTTTATCAACTGCCTTTAAAAAGTTTTCGATCATTTCGCTATTTTTGTTTAAATAGTCTGGTTTTGCCATAAAACAGGTATAAGGTATTTCGCCGCTGTATTGTCCAACACTGCCAATCATGTAGCCTTTACCAGAGTTTACAAACTCACTTGCAGTTGGCTCGAACATGGTGCAAAATTCTGCCTCGGTGCTTTCAAATACAGGAACCATCATGTTAAAGGCTGTATCTAAGTCTAGAGTAATATTGTGGCTATTATAAAGCGAATTATTAGAGCAGACCCATTCAAAAGTCATTGCAGGAAGTCCGCCACGGCGGCCAGCAATAACAGTTTTGTTTTCGAGGTCGGTTTTCCAATCGAAGTTTTCGTATGGAGTTTTACTAATCAAAAAGCTACCATCGCGTTTTGTTAGCTGCCCAAATACTTTAGGATAAGATGTACTGCCTTGGCTTGCAACATAAACAACGGTTTCTGGTCCCATTAGTGCAATATCTGCTTGACCAGAAAGTAGAGCTGCCATACTGCTGTCTGAGCCTCCACCATTTGTAAGTTTTATATCTATACCGTACTCTTTAAAGTATCCGTTGTTTATTGCAACATATAATGGAGCATAAAACACACTATGAGTAACTTCGTTTATGCGTACAGTAGACGGGTTCTTATCCTTACAACCAACAAATCCTACGCATGCACACAGAGATAGTACTAACGCTGATGCAAAACATAAAAATTTTTTCAAAAACTGTTTCCTCCTTGATAAATTTTAGAACTTGGCTTTTTCGCACAAATTCTTAGTATATTTTATGAAGCCTTTAGCTTAATTGTTAAACAATTTAAAGTTTTATGTTGCACTTGTAAATAATTGTGTGATAAAATAAGTTATTAATTAGAGATATTAATGTCGATATACTATACATAACTCTATCAATAAAGGTATTGTATTTAGGATTATGTTAGCATTTATAATAAATCATTGATAAATTAATTACAAAAAGACTAAAATTAATTGGAGAAAAATATGGTATTAACTGTTTTTAAGTTTATATTTTTAGCGGTGTTCGCCATTGGCGGACTTTTACTTCTATGTGCACCATTGTTTTACTCGGGCATTAAGCATACCGACGAAATATTGCGTAATCGCAAAATAACAAAACTTAGGCTAATTGCTGTGCTTATTGCCTGCGTAGGACTATTAATGGTAATAATACTTGCAAATATTAAATAAAAATAAGGATACTAAAATGAATACTAAAAAAAGTTATAACCCAACCGAATGGGAAGACGAAATATATAATTTATGGCAAAATAGCAATGCTTTTAGTGCGGACGAAAACAGCAAAAAGCCTGCATTTAGTATAATAATGCCACCACCAAATGTTACAAGCCAAGCACACATTGGTCATGCTATGGACATGACATATCAAGATATACTAGTTAGGTATAAACGTTTACGCGGATTTGAATGTTTGTGGCAACCGGGTACAGACCATGCTGCTCTTGCAACCGAAGCAAAACTTGTAGAAAAGCTAAAAAAAGAGGGTACAACTAAAGAGCAAATAGGCAGAAGCGAATTTGATAAAATAGCATGGGATTGGTACAACTATTACGGCGATCGCATTTTGCAGCAGTTTAAACGCTTAGGTTTTTCTGCTGACTGGAATCGATATAAATTTACTATGGACGAAACCAGTACTAATGCTGTTTTAACCGCGTTTATAAATTTGTACAACAAAGGGCTAATTTATAGAGGCAAACGTCAAACCAACTGGTGTGTAAAATGTAAGTCGGTTATATCGGACGACGAAGTTAATTACGAAGACGAAATGGGCAGTATGTGGCACATAAAATATCCATACTCGGACGGCAGTGGATATATTATTGTTGCAACCACTCGTCCAGAAACCCTTTTTGGCGATACAGCAGTTGCTGTAAATCCAGACGATGATAGATATAAAAATGTAATTGGCAAAACTTTAAATTTGCCACTAACTAATCGCAAAATTCCAATAATTGCAGATAGCTATGTAGATAAAACTTTTGGAACTGGCATGGTTAAAATAACCCCAGCACACGACCCTAACGATTACGAAGTAGGCAAACGCCACAATCTAGAGATGATTTCGGTAATTTCTAAAGACGGAAAACTTAGCGAGGCGGCGGGCGAATTTTTTGGGCTGGAACTAGCCGAGGCACGTAAAAAAGTAGTAGAAGCATTAGAAAATCAAGGGCTATTGGAAAAAATTGAGCCGCATAAACATAATGTTGGCAAGTGCGAGAGGTGTCATACTACAATAGAGCCAATGATAACCGAGCAATGGTTTGTTAAAATGCAGGAACTTGTAAAACCTGCTATCGAAGTTGTTAAAAAAGGCGACTTGCAAATACATCCTAAGCGTTTTGAAAAAAATTATTTTAGGTGGCTAGAAAATATTCAGGATTGGTGCATCTCGCGTCAAATTTGGACGGGGCACAGAATACCAATTTACTATTGCGACAATTGCGGAAACACGGTGGCTGACCGCGGCATGCCAACCAAATGCAATAAATGCGGCGGGCATAAGTTTACTCAGGACCCAGACGTTCTAGATACTTGGTTTAGTAGCGCACTATGGCCATTTAGCACCCTTGGCTGGCCAAACAAAACCAAGGAGCTGGATAAATTTTACCCAACCAGTGTGCTTGTAACGGGCTTTGATATACTTACTCAGTGGGCAACAAAAATGGTTTACATGGGCTTTGAATGCGTGGGAGCAACTCCATTTAAGCATGCACTTATTCATGGTCTTGTTCGCGATGAGCAGGGCAGAAAGATGAGTAAAAGTTTAGGCAATGGTGTAGACCCGCTAGACGTTATTTCTAAGCATGGGGCGGACGCACTAAGACTTGCACTTATAAAAGATATGAGCATGGGTATGGATACCCGCTATAGTAACACTAAGGTAGAAACCAGTGCGGGATTTATAAACAAACTTTGGAATGCTAGCAAGTTTATTGCTATGCACAGCGAGGGCGTACAATTAATAGATATTAATGTAGCAAAACTTGCAGCTGCAGATAACTGGCTAATGTACAAACTTGGTGGCTTGATTAAAACCGTCGAAACTAACTTCGATAACTTTGATGTAGGCGTGGCTCTAACTAACATTTATAGTTTTGTGTTAGACGACTTTTGCGATTACTACATAGAGTTTAGCAAACCTAGTATCTTTGCAGGCGGAAAAAGCAAACAAACGGCTGTGAGCGTACTTAACTTTGCACTAGATGCAATACTAAAATTGCTTCATCCATTTATTCCTTTTGTAACTGAGTATATTTATCAAAATAGTAATGCGATTAATAACGATAAAAAATTATTAATGCTTGCTAATGCCCCAACGGCATATAATGTCGATAAATATTTAGAGGATTATAATATAACCGAAGATGTTATAGATGCTATCAAAAATTTACGAACACTTAAAGCTACAAATAATATTGCGACAAACGTTAAGCCAAATGTTGTGGCTCCTCAAAATTCTAAACAATACGAGGATCTTATTGGTAAGCTTGCAGGCGTTAACTTAGTTTACGACGACGCTGACGGAAAAGTTGTAGTAACCAAACTTGGCAAATTTACATTAGTAGAGCAAGTTATAGATAAGGCAGAGCAACAAAAACACTTAAAAGAGCAGATAGACAAACTAAGCTTTGAAATTAAGCGTTCTAGTGGTATGTTAAATAACGCAGGGTTTATAGCTAAAGCACCTGCAAAACTGGTAGAGGCAGAAAAGGCAAAACTAAAAGATAACGAGTCTAAACTTGCAGAACTACAAGCTAAACTTAATAGCTTATAAAAATTTATAAATATTGCTGTTAATAATTAAAAAACAACTGGCATTATGCCAGTTGTTTTTATGTATGCTTATTGTTAGCATTAAAATAGAATATATACTTAACAGATATATATTAGATATTATTTATAATATTACGTTTATCCATTAATCTTATTTATTTTAACATCTCCGCAAAGCACTTCCGCGTGGCTATACGAGTAATGCTTTTCCCCGTCGGGGTCGTAAACAAGCACAGTAAATATGCTAGGGTACACACTTTCTATAATCCCTTCGTATTTTTCTATTTTTTTGCGTCCTTTGCTTACTTGCATTTTAACGCTTTCTCCTTTTAGCTTTGTAATCTCGTTTATAACATCTTTTATATCTAAATTAACTTTACGCATGGCTATTCTCCTAAACTAAAGATTACCCAAAAAATAATTTTTATACTTTTTTTTAAAAATTAGTCATATTTGGTTTTTTGCCGCTATAAAATAATATTACTTATGGGAGGAGTTATTTCATGGCGTTTGAACAACAATCTATCACTTTTCAAACAAAAAAGATTTTAGGAGTAGGCGAGTTTGCTGTAAACAGCAAGTTGCCACTAGACTTAGAAAAACCACTAAAAAAAGTTATTAGTGTAAATGCACTTGCAGAAACATCGTCTTGCGAACTTATTGATACTGATTTTAATATTTTAGGTAAATCGCAAGTAAACGTTATTTACTTAACCGAAAACGACACCCTAGAAAGTGTAACAGCTAATGTAGATTGGAACTATAGTTTAAAAGTTGCTGGCGAAAATCCAGAAGCTTTTGTAACAGTAAAGGAAATTGTAGTAGAAGGTACTTCTATGAGCGAAGTTGCTCTAAACATTTTGCATAATGTAGAAGCAGAAGGCGTTACAAAAACCGAAGTTACACCACTTCCAGAAATTGCGGACGATTATGTAACTAACTTAAATAATCTAGAGCTAAAAAAATTAGCAAGTCGTGCATCTTCTAAATTTACTTTGGCAGAAACATTGGAGTCGGCATCTAACGCAAAATCTGTATTAAATACTTTTGCAAGCGTTAAAGTAAAAAATGTAACTGCTGGCATCGACCAAGTAACAGTAGAAGGCGAAGCAATTGTTAAAGTACTTTACTTAACCGAAGATGGTAGTAATGTATTAAACAAAATTATCGAATTTAAGCAAGAAGTTCCTGCAATGGGAGCTATGCCAAGTGAAGAGGCCGAAGCCAAAGTTTATGTAACTTCTGCTTCGTGTGCACTAGAAATTGGCGAAAAATGCAATTTTGTTTTAGCTATAAATTTAGGTGCAAGTGTTAGCTCTTATAAAACCGAAAATCTAAGTGTAGTAGACGATTTATTTTCGGTAACAAATAATATAGAAACTACTTACGACTGCGTTAATTATAGCGAATATGGTCAGATGGTTTTCTTTGCGGACAGTGTTAATTTAAGTGTAACAACCGACAATACTGTTGCTCAAGTTATAGATACTATTAATCCTAAAGTGGAAATATCTAAACAAATCATCGAAAATAATTATTTAATTGCAGAAGGTGTAGTTTCGGCTTGCTTAATCTACAAGACCGAGGACGGCAATGTCCAATCTACTAATATGGTTTGTCCGTTTATTAGCAAAACAGACGCAACTGTAGCTGGCAGTGTGTATAATATTCAGGCTAATGCAAATGTACTTAGCACTAAACTTAGAGCACAAGCGGAAGTAGAAACTATAATAGAACTAGATTTTGTGGCAAGTGTTCTTAAAGAAAATTATTTTGAATATGTAAAAGCTGTTAATGTAGTAGGAGAAAGAGATCAGCTTTCTAGTGCTGTAACTATCTATGTTACCAAAGAAGGCGAAAGGCTATTTGATGTTGCACGAGCTCTTGGAATCACTCCAGAAACTATTACAAATCAGAACGAAATCGCAGACGGAAAATTTACAAATGGTCAAAGAGTATTTGTATATAATCCATTAAATGCTCAGTTTTAATTTCGATAAACGCCAAAAAAAAGCAGAAATCTACAAATTTCTGCTTTTTTATTTGTAATATTTGCAGTATTTCTTGCCAATTATTGCGGTATGAAAAAGATAAGTATGCTATTATTGTTATGTTTAGGAATAGTGGTTATAACAGTTGGATTATTACTTGTTAAAAATGTTCCAAGTACTGGATTTTCATGGCTAATAAAAGTTAAATAACCTTAAAAAAAGTGTACGTTTTACTTCTAGTTTTAAAATAGATTATAATACTTACTTATTATGTAAAATAAATAAATATTTAATGGTTTACTTTTTTTTATAGTTTTGTTATTATATTTATATATTTGTACACAACGGAGAAAATAATGAATTCAATAAACGATTTCAGTATAAAAAACTTAAACAATATGGACATTCATACACTTCGACAATTTGCTAGGCAAGTTGGCGTAAATAGTCCTACTAGCAAAAAAAAGCACGAACTTGTTAGCAGTATATTAGACATTATTACTGGTAAAGAAATCCCGGAATATAGAAATTCTACTAGGGGCAGACCTGCAAAAAATACCGATGTAAAATTTAAATGGACATCTATAGAAAAATCGGTATTTGCTGATAATGTATTTAGTTATGCTTCTATGCAAGCAGCTAGTCCGTCCGAAGAATATAAAGTAGAAAAAAAACAATTAGGCGTTCTGTGTAAAGAGGACGGAAATTGGCAAATAAAAAAATATAAATATACTTCGTCTGATACAGACTTTTACGTGAACGATACAATTGTTAATAAATATAAGCTTAAGGAAAACGATATTGTAGCTTATGTTAAAAGCATAGATGGTATACAAGTTACCAGTGTAAATGGTAAGCAAACCATATCGTCGGATGTAGAAATTTGCGGCAAAAAAATTAAACTAAATTCCAAAAATATTTTGTTTGTAAATACTGTAGAACAAAAACGAGGGCTTTTAAATGGGCTAGAATCTAACGGTAAAGTAGTCTTTTTGCCAAGTTCGCCCGAACCATATATAGATAGCCCCAATGTTTTAGTGATACAATCCAATTATCAAAAAGACGAAGAATTGATAAATAGTTTTTGTGCGTCGTTAGATGTAGCGTTATTTTATAAAAGTACAGGGTGCAGTGTAAGTTTAGTTGCAGACAACTTTTTATTAGTAATAACTGCAATAAAAAGATTAGACGGATTAACTAATCGTAAAGTAGAGTACGAAGTTATGAGTAAACTAAATAGTTTAACGGGTAAAGTTACGTTTATCGGAATAATCCCCGGCTCGCTAAAGGATGTATTTACAAATTTAAAGGTTGGATTTGATAATATAGACTAATATTTTTTAAAAGCCAAATAATAAAATTTATAATTTCGACACAACAGTGCATAATAACTAAAAGTTTTTATAAAAATTATATTATTATTTGTAATCTTTTTAGTTAAATTATCATACAAATAAACAAGCAGACAAATTGGCCTGCTTGTTTTAAAATAAAGTTAAGACGTACGAATATTTTCGATAACTAGTTTATCAAAATTTATACTTTCTACAAAATCTCGTTGTTTAAAACTTGTATTGTTATAGTTTACAAAGTGCTTAATGTGCATAGGTAATACTATTGGCGAAGGAATATCAAGTTTATGGCATATTTCGGCTATATGAAGGTAAAAAGTATCATTTGTAAAATTATCGATACTTGTATATGTCATTTGATTTTCAATTTTATCGCCGCACATAATCTTAACCCACATTTTAATCATAAAATTACCTCTGTATGTAATTTATCATAACCAATAACAAGTGTGCAACAATAAAAATTATTTTTTTTAATTATTTGACAAAAGTATTAAGTAACTATATAATATGCGCGTAAAAGGAGGGAGCAATGGCAGATTTAGTTATTACCGCCCAAGGCAAAAAAGAACTAGAAAAAAGACTTAGATTTTTAAAGGTAGAACGTAGACCAATAGTGGCAGAACATATAAAAGTGGCAAGAGAATATGGTGACCTAAGCGAAAATAGCGAATACGATGCAGCAAAAAAAGAGCAAACTCAGCTAGAGAGCGAAATTTTTACTATAGAAGAAACCCTTAGAAACGCTAAAGTGGTAGAAGCAAAGCACATAACAACCGATACTATAGATGTTGGAAACACTGTTATACTTTACGATGCCGAGTTTGACGAAGAACTTAAATATCGTATTGTTGGTTCTATAGAAAGCAATCCAGATAAAGGCTATGTTTCTAACGAGTCGCCTATAGGCAAAGCATTACTTGGCAAAAAGGAAGGCGACGAAGTAAAAATTCAAACACCCGGCGGCGAACTTATTTTAAAAGTTATAAAAATTTCTTAATTATATAGGTTATTGCAGATAATGTTTAAACATTATATTAAATTATCTATAACAACAAAAAGTCAATTAATAAATAAGATTGACTTTTTTTTTGCAGTGTGATAGTTTAAAAATATGGATTATACTAGTGTTATATTGCAAAGCAATAAGTATAATAAAATTGTTGACGAATTGGATAGTGATAAACTTTGTCACGCTTATTTAATTAAAAGTGCCGACCAAGATTATTTAAAACAATTTTGTTTTTGTGTTGCAGCTAAAATTGTAAATAGTAACTTAAATAGTATCCAAAAAAATATACATCCAGATGTTTTTATTAGTGAAAAACTAGATGCTGATGGTGTAAATAGTTTAGCTGAGTCGCTTTATATTAGTCCGTATCAATCAGACAAAAAAGTTTATGTACTGTTAAATGCTGAAAATATAAACGAGGTTAGTCAAAATAAACTTTTAAAATCGTTAGAAGAGCCGCCTAAAAATGTTGTTTTTTTGCTGGCATGCAATAGTACAAATAAAATACTTTCAACCGTAAAAAGCAGAACTAAGTTGATAGAACTAGATAATCTTAGTAATGACCAAATTTTAGATATTCTTGTTAGCAATGGAAGCGATAAAAATTTAGCTCAGATTGCAGTTTGTAATTGCGGGGGTAATAGTACATTAGCAAAAAAGTTTACAAGTGATAATTTTTTAAACTTGTATAATATTTGCTTAGATATGCTAGAAAATGTAAAAAGTAGTAGAGATTGCTTATTGTTTGTAAATTTATTGGACAGTAAAACCATAGATAAAAGCGAGTTGCTAGATTTGGTTATGATACTTATGCGTGATTGCTTGGTTATTATTAGTGGAAACCCTAGTCTAGTGCAAAATAGTCATCAGTTAGATAGATTAAAACTTATATCTAGTAGTTTTACACCTTTGGCTGCAAGTAATATAATAAGTATATGTTTAAAACTAAAAGAAGATTTATTTTTTAATGCTAATGGTGTTCAAGTTATAGATAAACTTGTAATGCGTATAGCCGAGGAGAAATTTAAATGCAAAAAGTAACAGGTATTTGTTTGCCTAAATTAAACAAAGTTTACTTTTATAAATATAATAATAATTATAACAAGGGCGATAAAGTTGTAGTAGATAGCTCGGAAACTTTGGTTGTTGCAACAGTAGATTTTGCATGTAAAGAAGTAGAGGATTCTTGTATAATTACTCCTCTAAAAGAGATTATCCGAAAAGCTACCGAGGCGGATTTAAAAAAGTCAGAAGAAAATGCAAAAAAAGCCATAGATGCTATAAAAATTACTCAAAAACATGTACGTAGCCTTAAGTTAGACATGAAGGTTGTAGATGTAACATATAGCTTAGACGATAGTAAGGTTTTAATAGAATTTACTGCCGAAGATAGGGTGGATTTTAGAGATCTTTTAAAACTTCTTGCAAATAGTTTAAAAACTCGAATAGAACTAAAACAGATTGGTCAGAGGGACGAAGTTAAAATAAAAGGTGGAATCGGACCTTGCGGCGAAATGTGCTGTTGTAAACGGTTTTTAAAGGATTTTGAACATGTAACAATAAAAATGGCAAAAAATCAAGGACTAAGTTTGTCGCCAACAAAAATAAGCGGGCTTTGTGGCAGACTTATGTGTTGTTTAGGATACGAGAATCCTGTTTACGAAGAAGTTATAAAATCTATGCCTAAAATAAACAGCAAGGTAATTACTCCTGTTGGCGAAGGCGTTGTTGTGTATAACGATATTTTAGGCAAAAATGTATCGGTAAAAATTAGTAAAGGTGACGATTTTGAAATTGTTACTTATCCAGTACAAGAAATTTCACAAAATAAGGAGAAAAACGATGGCATACAAAATAAACCAAAAAAAGTGCATTAAATGCGGAGCATGTGTTGGAGCATGTCCTGTTGGAGCTATTAGTTACGATGCTAATGGTAATGTTGTAATAGACCCTAAAAAATGCATTAGTTGCGGCACTTGTTATGCGGTTTGCCCAGTAGGTGCACCCGAAGTACAATAGTGAAGCGTATAGAAGATTTACAGTGCGGCGGGCTTGTAATTGTGCAAGATAAGCAAAGTTACAATTTTACAAGCGATGCAGTACTCTTAGCAAACTACTTTAAAGCAAATGCGGGCGACAACGTTGTAGAGCTATGCTCGGGCAGTGGGGTTATTAGTATACTTGGCACTAAAAAAACAAGTGCCAAGCATTTTTATTGCTTCGAAATTCAAGAGGCTTTGTATAAGGACTGCCTAGAGAGTATAAACCTAAACAAAATTACTAATATGGATGTCTACAATGCAGATTTAAAGGATGCTCCGCAAATTTTAAAGGACACAAGGGTAGATGTTGTAGTGGTTAACCCTCCGTACTTTACTAGCACTAAAAAAAGCCAAAACAAAATTGTGGCGGCGGCAACGCACGAAATCTACACAACTCTAGAAGATATTTGCAAAATTGCAGGTAAACTACTAAAGTATGGCGGCAAACTATACATGGTGCATACGGCATCTAGATTAGCCGAAATCTGTCATACATTAATAGAAAACAACTTAGAGCCAAAGGAAATTGTACTTGTAAAGCCCACTGCCAGTAAGGACGCAAATGTTATACTTATTACTGCAACAAAAGGCGGCAAGGTTGGGCTAAATATAAGCGAGATGATTAGCACCACAAACTAAAGTTTTTTTGGTGTTCTTTTTTGTTTTTGCTATTGACAAAATAATGATTTGATGATAACTTATATTTAAGGAGATAAGTAAATGAATAGATTTTACGATATTAAAGATATACAAAGTTTTTTAATGGATAAACAGTACATGTGGAATGGTAAACGCTGTGACGGTTATGGTTACGACAATGAAGACTTTAGCGTAGATATGTTTGAAATTTGTGATGGTATACCTGTAAAATTAACAACATTTAACGATGAAACACTTTATAGAGTATTAGATATTGGCTTAACAAATTTTGGTATTATGGAAACATACGACGAAGGATATGACCATCCAGAGATAGTTACTTATTTAGATAAGGATTTATCAACGGATTGGATTGAATTTTTATTAAAAAAGAATGGTAAAACTTACGCTGAGATTTTATCTAAAACTATGAATAAGTTAATAGAGAGAAGAGAAGATGCTCTTCAAGAAGAATTAAAACCTCATCAGGAAAAAATTGAACAAATTAAAGCAAAGTATACCAAAGAAATTAATCAATATAAAGAAATGCAAAAATTAGCTAGCACCTACATTGGTAGCCAACCAGGCGAAAACTAAAATATACAAAAAATACTCCGCATTTTGGAGTATTTTTATTTTTCAAATAAATCTTTTATTTGCACTTGTAGCACCCGTGCAATTTTGAAAAGTGCAATAGTATTAAAGTTTTGTTTGTTACCGAGTATTTTTTTTAAGAGTGCTATTACTTATTTTGCACCGTTTGCAAAACTTAGTTTTGCTAATACCATTTTCTTTATGTGATCCTTGGTTAAATATGTTTTGATATCGTTTGTAATAATTTGCCTCTTATTACATATATGTAATAAACATATCACTACGAAATCGTAGTGTTAAGGATTTTATTACGCATATGTAATATCATATAAATATGAAAAATAAAAGAAAATTTCCAGAAATATTAAAAGAATTGAGATTAGAGAAAAATTTGTCTTTAATGGCATAGGTAAACTAATAGGAATTTCTGATGCTTCTATTTGTAGATGGGAAAATGGTCAAGCAGATATTACCAGTGAAAATCTTATAGTTTTAGCAAAATTTTTTGGTGTGATAACTGATTACTTATTAGGTTTAGAAGATTAACTGTCGGGTTATTTTTTAATTTGATTTGAAACGAACAATATTATATTTTTCGGGTGTCCAAAGGTCATCGAATTTCAGGCAAATACATAGGTCATTTTATTTTGATATGTCATTTAGCTTTTTAAATAAATCGGCAGATCCAGCACGCCAGCACACTCCCTAAAAAAGTTGCAATAAGTGCCACTGGTATGGTGTATTTTAGTTTTTTTAGCTTAGTACTGCTAAAATAAAGTGCAACTATGTAAAAAGTTGTTTCGCTGCAGCTCATAATAACGCAGGCACATTTGCTAACATAACTATCTACGCCATATGTACCAAATATTTCCGATAGCATAGCTAAACTTCCCGATCCTGTAAATGGTCGAAGCACCATAAACTCGGTTAATTCTTTTGGCATGCCAATCATTTTAAAAAAGGGCGAAACGTAGCCCGAAATTACATTAGATAAGCCACTTAACTTAAACAGTTCTACACCTACAAAAATTGCAACAAGATAAGGAAATGTGTTTATGCAAAGATCTACGCTTTCTTTTGCCCCTGCAACAAAGCTATCGTAGGCGTTAATTTTTTTTATAAAGCAATATATGCAAAGGGCGATTAAAAATATGGGTATAATGTAACTAGCCATTTTTAGACCCCTTTTTTTGTAACTTTAATTCTACGAAATGACACATTTTAACCAGAATTATGCCAATGGCGGTACTACAAAGCCCTGCAATAATACTAGGTAATATAATTGCTGACGGATTTTTGCTGCCGGCACTTGTCATCATGCCAATTATACTGGTTGGTAGAATCTGTATACTGGTGCAACAAATTACAACCAGCATTATCATAGGAAAGGTTGCCTTACCGGTTTTGTTGTCCTTGTTCATGCTGTCTATTGCTTTTATTCCAAGTGGAGTTGCTGCTCCATTCATACCAAGAATATTTGCACTCATGTTCATACTAACTAGTTGTTTGCTTTCGTTAGAGAGAGTATTTTTGCCAAAAATAAAATTAACCACTGGCGACAAAAGTTTGTTTAGCCACTTGCTTATTTTGGTCTTAGATAGTATATTAAATATGCCTGTCCAAACAGCGTAAACAGCACAAAGTTCTAAACAAAGTTTTACTGCTTTGTTGCCGGCACTAGAAAGGCCAATAAGAACATCTGCTGGGTTAAAAATTGTTAGGGCTGTTAGACCGGATATTAAAAGTATAAGCCAAACTTTATTCATATTAAAGTGTATGAGTAAAAGATTAATAATATGAGGGGTTTTTATGATAGACGCACATGCACATCTTTTAAGTGATAAATTTGATAACAAATTAATAATTGCAAACATGAAAGACGACGGGCTAGATTGTATAATTAATATTGGCACAAGCCTAGCCGATAGCATTAAAGGTATAGAATTAGCTGACAAAAATAAGCATATTTTTACAACAGTTGGTATTCATCCCGAATATGCAGAATCGGCAACTTTAGATAAGCTGATCGAGTTGGAAAATTTGCTTAGTAAAAGTAAAGTAGTTGCGGTTGGCGAAATTGGACTAGATTATCATTATAAAGCCGACGAACCAATAAAACAAAAACAAAAAGAAATATTTGTTTATCAATTAAAGTTAGCAAACAAGTATAGTTTGCCAGTGGTTATACATTGTAGAGACGCTGCCGAAGATATTTTGCAAATTTTAAAAACTAATAAAAAATATCTAAATAATGGCGTTTGTATGCACTGCTACAGCGAAGGGACTGAGTATGCAGAGGCGTTTAAAAATCTTGGATGTTACTTTAGTTTTACTGGTAATATTACATTTAAAAAAGTTGATCGGTCGTTTTTAAAAAATTTGCCCATAGATAAAATAATGGTAGAAACCGATTGCCCGTACCTTGCCCCCGAACCACTTAGAGGTACAATAAACCAGCCCAAAAATGTAATAATAACTGCTCAAAAAATAGCTGACGAATTACAAATGACCTTACAAAATTTTGAAAAATTTACTGTAAGCAATACAAAAGAGTTTTTTAAGCTGAAAAACAAAATTTAACTTGATTGTAAAAGGTTTAAAATATTTTGATGCAAATCTAGTTAAAAAAGGACTTACATTGTAAGTGGAGATGTTGCAATGAAGAGGGGTAGTTCAGTTGATAAAAGTGCTATATTATTAGCTTTGTACTCAATTAAACTCCCCATCAGTTATCCAAGTTATACACGACCCTCTTTAATTTAAATCCCATAGATATTACCAACGTAAAAACATGTTGTCCTGAGCGAGCGATAGCGAGTCGAAAG
This sequence comes from uncultured Clostridia bacterium, assembly GCA_947054085.1. Lineage (GTDB taxonomy): Bacteria > Bacillota > Clostridia > Christensenellales > UBA1242 > RGIG4790. The sequence goes on from CAMRVD010000002.1 coordinate 18,565, forward strand.
GATCGTTTATTTACCTATTTTAAATTTGTCGGGGTTTGCTTAAAATGACATTTTGCACAAATAGCAGTGTAATTAATATCACTTTGGCAAGCAGTAGATATCAATCGAGAATTTAGTTTAATTAAACCCAAAAAATTTTTAACTATTTTATCAATACAAAAAAAACCGCGGTAAAATGATTACCGCGAATTTTTTCTTTCGTATAATTCTTTTGTTCTTGACTAGTATTTGCAATTTGTGATAATTTTATTAAAGAAAATTAAAATTTATTAAAAGTAATAATTTATTATAAACAAATGTAATTATTTATATCAAATAGGGCAAAATGGAAATTAATTTTAAAAAAAAGTTTGGTCAAAATTTTTTAACCGACACAAATTTGCTTATTAGCATAGCAAAAGATAGTCTTGTAAACAAAGATACAACTGTATTAGAAATTGGTGCGGGTGCAGGAGCTTTAACACTTGTTTTAGCAAAAACTGCAAAAAAAGTAGTATCTTTCGAGATCGACAAAGAACTTTTACCCGTTTTATCGCAAAATTTAAAAGATATGGACAATGTTGAGCTTGTATTTGGAGATTTTTTAAAGTTTACCGACGAACAAATTTTAAAAAAGACAGGTGCAGATTTTATTGTGGTTGCTAATTTGCCTTATTATATTACCAGTCCACTAATATCTAGGTTTTTGTCGGGCAAATTGCACCCAAAAAGTTTAACTATTATGGTACAAAAAGAAGTGGCGGATCGTATTTGTGCTAGTCCAAAAACTAAGGATTATGGTGTACTTAGCATAATGGTTCAGTTGGTTGCAGATGCTAAAGTCGTAAGGCAGGTATCGCGTAAAATGTTTACACCGCAGCCTAATGTTGATAGCAGTATTGTAAAAATAGATACTAAAAAAACCATACAAAATTATGAGCAAATTGTAAATTTTGTAAAGCTTTGCTTTTTAGCTCGTCGCAAAACATTAGTAAATAATTTAAGTAAACAATATACAAAACAACAGATAAACCAAGCATTTACTGCGTTAAATATAAGTTTATCTACAAGGGCAGAAGAACTAAATCCACAACAATTTATAAATCTTTATGATTTTTTGATAAAATAGTATAAAAAATTGTTTTTTATAATAAAATCCGATTATTAATTGCTACGTAAACTTTGATATATTATCTTTTATGGAATATCAAAGTTTTTTTATGCTTTTAAAAAGCTATAAAGTGCAGAATGGTATTTTTTATAGTACTAATCCGCTTAGTGCAGAGGGTTTTGTAAGAATAAAAAAAGAACAAAAAAATTATAGCTTGGTTTTGCAAATTAATAATTTTAATAAAAAGACCGATGCATATTTATATTGTAATAATAAATTAAAAAAGTTTAAAATAATATCTAGCACTACTAAACTTAATTTAGATTACGAGTTAGACATAGATACCACGTGTGTTTTGCTTACCGATATACAACTATTTGCAGTAAAAAATTCTACTGAAGTTTGTCAAAATGCCATAGAAAAACTAAATGATTTAAAAGTTACAAAACCAAATATGTTCGAAAAGATTTTTGGTAAAGTTTACGATACATATTTTTTTGATTTATTAAAACCAAAATTAGCTAGCCTTTTTGCGCTAGGTAAAAAAGTAGATTGTTTAAATTTGATGTATCCAACTAGTAAATGGACAATAGTTAATACCAGTTGTAATAGTATTTTATTAGGAATTATTTACAAGGACAACTTTGCTTATGCAATAGGTGTAGGTGACGAACAAAGCCAAAATGTTTTAAAAGCAAAGCACGAGGAATATAATGTTTTAAATAGTTTATTAAATAATGATTGTAACCAAAATAGCAATAATAGTTATATAAGTAATAATGTTGTGGTTAATGGTAAGACTTATAACTTAATGTTTTTAAGTGCAAGCAACGGCAAATTTATTAATATATAAATATATAAATATATAAATATAAGTATAATCCGCCTTGACAAAATTAAAAAAAATATTGTATATTGTAAAGGTAAAAAATTAAGTATAAGGTAAATTTATGAAAAAGGTTTTATTATCAATAGTAAGCGTATGTTTGTGCATGGTTTGTGTGTTTTCTTTTGTTGCGTGTAAACCAAAAGACTACGGTACAACTACCACAGATACATCTAGGGTAACATCTAATGGGGGCTCGTCTGTTATTTATAATGGCGAATTATACTTTGTAAACGGGTCTGCCACAAACGATGGTAATCATAACGGTGGTACAATGGGCAGTATCTATAAAGTAGCAGTAAAAGATAATGGCGAAATTGCTGATAATGCAAGTTACCAAAAAGTTGTAGATTGTTTGGTTGGCTACAAAAATGGCTCGATAACTATAATCGGTGACTTTTTGTATTATGCAAAACCTAGCACGGCTAAAAATAAAAAGGGCGAAATATTATACAATCGCACAGTATTTGAAAGAAAGAATTTAGCTAATGGTTTAACACAAGAGATTTATACAACTGCCGAAAATTCGGAGAGCGAAGAGGTTTCTTACGCCTACTATAAACATAATGGCAGCGTTAATTTAATAGTATACGAAAAAACAGCTGCGACTTTAAAAAGTTTAAAAATGGGTAACCAAATAACAACCAGTTTTGCTTTAGATAAAGTAACATCTGCAGTATTTAGCGACAATATGGGCGAAAGCAAAACCGGAAACATCAGTGCGGATAACTATATATTTTATACTTTAGCAGCGGAAGAAAATGCTGTGAATACTCAAACAAACAGGGTGTATCGCATTTCTGCAGATGGATCTAACAAGTTGTTATTGCAAGACGATGCACAAGTAAGTTTATTATGTGTTCGTGCAGGCAAACTGGTATTTAGTGTAAGCTTTGGTAGTGGCTCTAATAAAATAGATTATATTTATGCTTATGATGTTAACCAAAATACAACCGAGCGAGCTTTATCTGTTGTAGATAGTGTAAATGGAAAAAATCCTAGCGAAAACAGTATTAATAACCTTGTTAGTACTAGCACTTACGAGGATATTATATTTTTAGAAGAAGGTACAAATTTAAACGAACTTGCGATTTTATTTATAGATGGCAAGGTGCTTAGGTATCTTAAATATAACAAAGGAACAATCGTAAAAGATATAAAGCTATATACATTTGCTAGTACCCCAACATTGGAGTTTGTAGATACTTATACCGATAATAGCTTAAATAAATCACGTAAATTTGCAATATTTACAAATAAAGAAAGCAGTAGTTCTAGTTCTTATTTGTATAAAATAGAATTTGGTTTTGATAATCAAGACCAAGTTAACGATGCAAGTCCAGAACCTGTTCAGCTTTCGTTGTCAAAAATTAATGATGCAATCGGAAATTTAGTTCCAAAAATGATTGGCAATTATATATATGTATTTTCTACCGACGAAGATAAAAATGTCTTGCAATATAGAGTAAATTTTTATACTCCTAAGGATCTGGAAGAACAAAATCCGTCTGGTGGCGATGATAAACCTACCGACGAAGATTTAAAGGTTAAGGAAGGTGTGCTACTAGGTGGTGCAAACCTATCCTAACAGCAGAACTCAGCGAATAACTGCGTTATTAAAAAAATCCCACACGTTGTCTTTACGTTTTAGTAAATACTCGCGTGGGATTTTTTATGCAATGTGATAATGGTAATTTTGTTGTAAACAGAACATAACTTCTATAAAAATAGTATACAAGATTTGCTATGTGGGCAGTATTAAATAGTGAAGTTAATAGGCCTATGCATAAAACTGGTTTATATTGTACTGGCTATTGTTGGTACTATTTTTTCTACCAGAGCATTTGACGACGTTTTTTTGCGTGACTTTTATATTTATTATACAAATATTACTAATTATTTATGTTTAATTGCTATGCTTATTTGTTTTATTGTAGAGTATAAGCAATTAAGTAATATACTAAAAAATAAAGGTGATAATTTAAATAGTAGAAAATCTGTAGTTCCCCAAAAAGATATAAAAAATAAAACATTAGATAATTTTATTTTTGTATGTGCTATTTTAATTTTTGTAACTTTTATAGTTTACAATGTTTGGCTTGCAGACTATAGTTTAAAAAATTATTTTTTGTGCCCATACAATTTACTGTTTCATGTAATTTTGCCTATCTGGTTTATTATTTTTGCAATTACAAAAAAAAGTAAATTTACTCCGCTTGCACCCGTGTATGCATTTGCAGGGCAAACAATTTATGTGATGATTATATTTTTACGCTCCTTAATAATAAAAAACACTCCTGGACGAATAATTTATCCGTACTTTTTTTTAAACTTCGAAACATTGGGTTTTTGGGGTTCTGTTAAGTGGCTTTTATTTATGTTTGTGTTTTCGTGTTTTACTGGTTATATTTTGTATTTTATTAATAAACTAATCATTTATTTAAAAAATAAAAATCATAGTAAAACGGCATAAATGAACAACTTTAATTAATAGGATTTATAAAATAAAAATCCACTTAAGTTTAAGTGGATGCGTATAAATATTTAGTTTAACTAAATTATGCCATTAATATTTGTAAAGCGTTGCCGGTAGCTAGGTAAACTACATTGTAATAAGTTCCAAATGTTGTTGTAACACCATTAGAAGAGTAGCCTTGCTGAGCAAGTTTTAAAACTTTGTTATTATCTTCTTGTTCTAAATAATTTTTAGCATTATCGGCACTTGCAAAAAAGTATATCATTATATATTCTTCAGGAGCATCCGTTTCGCCAATCTGCAAAGTAAGAGTACCAACCATACCATTATTATCTGCAGGATAACTTTCGTTTGCAATAGTTATAAAATTTAATTCGCTATTTGTAAATTTGCTATAAGTTTCGGTTATATTTAAACTTTTGGTGGTTTTGTTACAACCAACAAGTATTACACACAAAGTAGTAATGCTAATTGCTAATATCTTTTTTAAAGTCTTCATTTAATTTACCTTTGCCTTGCTTTTGTTTTTATTTTCGTCAATTACATTTTTAACTTCTTTGTATATAGCGTATGGGTCTACAATGTTAGCATATTTAAAAACACCAGCATTGTTTATTGGACTTGCCATACTGCCAAATACTATTGTACCAGTATTTTTGCCAATTAATTTGTCTAAAAGGCTTACGTTTACAGTTACTGCACCAATCATTTCCATATCTAGGCTTTTAAAGTCTACACCAAATATTCCTTTGCGTATTACTATGCGTTTATTTGTGTAAGCGTAAAATGTGTTTTTATAATTTAATGCAAAAAATAATATTTCTAAAAATATACATATTGCAATAACGGTAATGGCAACGGTAATAGGTATCCACCAAGGCATGGTAGTTGTATTACCGGCTGTGTCTTCTACCGAACAGCTATCTGGAACAAACAAAAACAATACCCAAAACCAAAGCCAAAAACCACAAAAGAAGTAAGAAAAAAACATTTTTGCTTTATTTGGTTTGTATACCTTTATTATTTCTTCGTCTTTGTCTAAAATTGGGTTGAATAAATCCGTCATAACAATACTCCTTGTAGTTACATTTATTATGCATTTATATAATACAATATATTATGCAAATATGTAAAATATTTTAACAAAAAAGAGCAATATTAACTGCTCCTTTTTTGTCGTTTTTGCTTTAAATATTTAAAGCTTTGTGCAAACTTATCTATAAGTTTTAAATTTATAATTAAGGTTAAACATATAACTAAAAATTGATACGCAGCCCCAATTATAAATATCATTTCTATTTGTTTAACATGAAGTAGACATACATATAAACTTGCTACAATTAGCCAACCAACCAAACTTAAACTAAATGGGTCTATGCGTTTGTAAATGCACCTAATAAATATAAACACACTTAAACAATCCAAAGGTTGTATAAATAAAAGTAGTAGCCATTTATTAAAACAAGTAACACCAGAAAGCGATAATGCTAGTATTATTATACATGCAACCGAAAACAATATTGCGTTGGCAAGCAGTAGCATTCCGTACTGAAAAAGCCTTTTGCGTTTTTGGCGTTGCTTATAATTTTGCTGTGCAAGTTGTTCGTCTAAAGGATTATGTTTATTTACTAAATCATCTATAGTTACATTGTATAATTCTGCTAATTTTTTTAAAGTAAAAACATTAGGAGTGGTTTCGCCATTTTCCCATTTACTTATGTTTTTATTGCTATACTTTAATTTATCGGCAAGTTCTAATTGGCTTAAACCTGCTTGTTTACGATAATAACTAAGATTTTGTGCTACAATATCTTTTTCTTCCATGCGATCAGTTTATCACAAAATGCTTTTAAAAACAATTAAATATGTATAAATTAATTGTTATAATGGTCGATTTTTGACAGTATTCGCTTTTAAAGCGAACAAAAAAACGTATTTGTAGAATAATTTTATTATCTTCGCTTGTAAACTACTAGCATTTTTGCATATATTATTTACATAAAAAGGAGACAAAATATGAAGATAAAAATAATAACCGACTCTTGCTGCAGTTTATCTATAGCCGAACTAAACAGATTAGGTATAGATTATGTGCAAATGAGTATTTTAATAGACGATCAAAATTTTGATGCTTTTGATTGTCCAATAACCGATCCAGAGGAATATTATAAAAAAATAAAGACAGCCAAAAAGGTTTCTACTGGGTGTGTAAATGTACAATCTTTTACAGATATATTTGAAAAATATGCACATCAAGGTTGGGATGTTGTATATATAGGATTAAGTTCGGGATTATCTAGCACATACGACAATGCTGTTCGTGCGGCTAGCGAGGTAAATAAAACTTGTGGTAAACACATTTATGTTGCAGATAGTTTATCTGGTAGTTTTGCTATTGCAATTATGTTAGAACACGCTGTAAAAATGGCAGCAGAAGGTAAAACGGCAGAACAAATTTGTAAAGCACTAGATAAAAATGGCTTAAATACCTTGGTTTATTTTATGCCCGAAGATCTACAATTTTTAAGTAGATGCGGCAGACTTAATAAAATTTCTGCAACAGTGGGCAGTATGCTAAAACTAGCTCCTGTACTTGCTCCTAACGAAGAGGGTAAATTAAAAACTGTAAACAAATTTATAGGCAGAAAAAAAGGAATTAAAAACTTAGGTCTTATGTTTTTAGAGGGCATAGATATTTCACGCGAAGAAAAAATTTATGTAGGGCACACTGGAGCGGCTTCCGAGGCAGAAGAGATTGCGAACTTCTTAAAACAAAATACACAAAATAAGCAAATAGAAGTAGGCTACCTAGATTACACCATGGGTAGCAGTTGCGGACCTTGTACTGTGGCTCTGTTTGGCATAAAAAAGTAAACGGCATAATTTAGCACAATACTGCGTTTACTGGTGTTTTCAACACACCTATTAATTAAAAAAACAGCAAAATGCTGTTTTTCTTTTATTATTCAATGCTTTTGATAAATTTATTTACTTCTTTTATAAACTCATGTCTGCTATTGTTATTTGTTATATAATAATCGGCAATGCAAATAGGGCCGCCCTTATCTAGATTTTCTATTTCGGAAACATCGCGTTCGTTTGCTTGTTGTAGGGTAAAAGGTCTTATTGGTCTTTTTACAAGCCGATTATACCTTATATTTTTGTTTGTTACAATACTTAGAACTATAAAGTTATCACCAAAATTTTCTTTTATAAGTTTATATTCGCTCCAGCTGTATAAACTTTCTATAACAATATTACCATTTTTAAAAAGCTCTTTAATTTTAGGTAGATATATTTTAGCATATATTCCCATGTCGCCACTAGAACGAAGTTCTTCGCGTATTTGTTTTTCGGTTTCTGGGGTACGAGGTATACCTCTTTTTTTTAATACCTCCATTGTGGCTTCGCCAAAATAAATTCTTTGGTAACCCGAATTTTCTAAAAGCTCGGTGGCCACGGTTTTACCAGAACCGCACATGCCTACAACTGCAACTATTTTGTTCATATTAAATTTTTACCCTTTTTATACTTTTATATTAAATTTAAATAAATAAAATGTCAATCATATTAACTTAAGCTTACTTTGTTTTGTGATAATCTTTATTTGTATTTGTTTTAAAAGTTTTAAAAATATAACCTTTACGACAGCAAAAACTGCAAAAATTTTTAACATTGTTAATTATGGCATGTAAAATTATAATTGTTAATAAGTGGGTTTTGGTCAGCAAAAATCTAACAAAAACAGCGTTTAAAATTATTAAAAATACTGACATAATGTACAACACAAATAAAAAATCAAGCAAATTTTATAATATTTTTATTTTTTGTAAAAAATATATAAAAAACTAAATATGGTGTTTTTGTGGTTGACGCCTACACAATATGTGGTATATTATGACCGTAAGATAAAATTATAACGCAAGGCAAAAGGAGCATTTTTATGAAAATTATAAAAAGAAATGGTCAGGAAGTGATTTTTAATAGCGATAAAATATATAATGCTATAGTTAAAGCTAATTTAAAGGTATCAGACAGAGAAAGAATTGCCGATGACCAAATTAAAGAAATTACTGACAAAGTAAGTTTGGCGTGCAAGAAGAAAAACAGAGCTGTAAGTGTAGAAGAGGTTCAGGATTTAGTAGAAAACGAACTTATGTTGGTTGGAAGTCCTTCCCTTGCTAGAGAATATATAACTTATAGATATCATAGAGCACTTGCTCGTAAATCTAATACAACAGACGAGCAGATTTTAGGGCTTATAGAGTGTAAAAACGAAGAAGTTAAGCAAGAAAATTCTAACAAAAACCCAACGGTAAGTAGTGTTCAACGAGACTATATGGCGGGCGAAATTAGCAAGGATTTAACGCGTAGGTTTTTGCTACCAGAAGATGTTATAAAGGCTCATGACGAGGGCATTATTCATTTTCATGATACCGACTACTTTGCTCAGCATATGCATAACTGCGATCTTGTAAACCTAGAGGATATGCTTCAAAATGGCACTGTTATAAGCGGCACTATGATAGAAAAGCCTCATAAATTTTTGACTGCATGCAATATTGCAACGCAAATTATAGCACAAGTTGCATCAGCTCAGTATGGCGGGCAAAGCATAAGCTTAACTCACCTTGCTCCGTTTGTTAATGATAGTCGTAAAAAAATTCGCGAAGAAGTAGAAGCCGAATTTAAAGACGCGGGTGTACAAGTAGACGAAAAAGTCCTTACTAATATTGTAGAAAAACGCTTAAGAAAAGAAATTAAAAGTGGCGTGCAGACCATTCAGTATCAAGTGGTAACTTTAATGACAACTAACGGTCAAGCACCATTTATAACCGTGTTTATGTACCTTGGCGAGGCTAAAAACGAGCAGGAAAAAGCTGACCTTGCAATAATTATAGAAGAAACTTTAAAACAACGCTACGAGGGCGTTAAAAACGAAGAGGGCGTATGGATAACTCCGGCCTTCCCTAAGCTTATATATGTACTAGAAGAGCAAAACATTCATAAAGATAGCCCTTACTACTACCTTACTAAACTTGCTGCCGAATGCAGTGCAAAACGTATGGTTCCAGACTATATTTCCGAAAAGAAGATGCTAGAATACAAGGTAGATAAAAACGGCGAAGGTCATTGCTATACTTGCATGGGTTGTCGCAGTTTTTTAACACCTTATGTAGACGAAAATGGCAAGCCTAAATACTACGGCAGATTTAATCAAGGCGTGGTAACTATTAATCTTCCAGATGTTGCCCTTTCTAGTGGTGGCGACATGGATAAATTCTGGAAAATCTTTAACGAGAGATTAGATCTTTGCTACCGAGCTTTAATGTGCAGACATAATCGCTTAAAGGGTACGGTTAGTGATGTTGCACCTATCCTTTGGCAATACGGAGCACTTGCAAGGCTTAAAAAAGGCGAAACCATAGATAAACTGCTATATGGCGGATACTCTACAATATCTCTTGGTTATGCGGGGCTTTACGAATGCGTAAAATACATGACTGGCTATTCGCATACCGACGACAAAGCCAAAGACTTTGCACTAAAGGTTATGCAGCACATGAACGACCGTTGCAAAGAGTGGAAGGAAAAAGAAAATATCGATTTTTCGCTTTATGGAACTCCGCTAGAAAGCACAACATATAAGTTTGCAAAGGCTCTTCAACGCCGCTTTGGAATTATAGAGGGCATCAACGATAAAAGCTATATAACTAACAGTTACCATGTTCATGTGTCGGAGCCTATCGACGCCTTTACTAAACTTAAGTTCGAAAGTGAGTTTCAGCGTTTAAGCCCAGGCGGAGCAATAAGTTATGTAGAAGTACCAGACATGAAGTCTAACATAGACGCAGTTCTTAGTTTACTCAACTATATTTACGACAACATTATGTACGCAGAAATCAATACAAAAAGCGACTTCTGCCAAGTTTGCGGCTACGACGGCGAAATCCAGATTGTCGAAGACGACGGCAAACTTGTTTGGGAATGCCCACATTGTAAAAACCGTGACCAAGCTAAAATGAATGTAGCTAGGCGTACTTGCGGCTATATTGGCACTCAGTTTTGGAATCAGGGGAGGACTCAAGAGATACGCGACCGCGTCCTACATTTGTAGACGGCAACACTTAACGCAACTTTTCGCTTACTAATGCTTTGCCCACACTTGTCATTTACGCATAAGTAAACTCCGCGCGTGGGCAAACATAGAGCACTTAATTTGCATCAATTCTTGCCGCCTACGGGCAAGCGACATTTGGCTTTATGTAGCAGATTTTGCTTTTGCCAACTAGTCACTTACGCAATTGTCAAGCTCCTAGCTGGTAAAAACATCGCAACTTTGTCTAGCATCTAAATTCTGCCTTTTATGGTAAGTTAATAGATAAAATATAAAAGAGATAAATATTAAACGGAAAAAATTAGATGCTCCGTAAGGCTCGGCGATGCTTGAATAAAGATTTTACTAATTGTAAATGAGTTTATTAAAGCGTTGACAGAAACATAACGGGGCGCTAATTTTTTCCGTTTAAAAGGAGATAATATGAACTACGCAACCATCAAACCCGTAGATATTGCCAATGGCGAAGGCGTTAGAGTTTCGCTTTTTGTTAGCGGTTGCAGGCATAAATGCAAAAACTGCTTTAACAGCGAAGCTTGGAGCTTTAGTTACGGCAGACCTTTTACAACAGAAACTATAGAGCAGTTATTGGGGTTTCTTGCACCCGATTATATTACGGGGGTTACTCTTCTTGGTGGCGAGCCATTTGAGCCCGAAAATCAGCCAGAACTTGCTAAGTTTTTAGAAGAATTTAAGGCTAAGTTTCCTACAAAAGATGTTTGGTGCTACACGGGTTTTGTTTACGACAAAGAACTTTTAGGTAAAAGCCGTGCAAAAACCCCCTATACTTTAAAAATGCTTAAAAACATAGATGTGCTTGTAGACGGCAGGTTTGTAGAAAATCTAAAGGACATATCTCTTAAATTTCGTGGCAGCAGCAATCAGCGAATTATAGATGTTAAGCAAAGCTTAGATGCTGGCGAAGTGGTAGAGTATCAACTTAAAAAGAGCAGTATGTAAACGGCAGAATTTAAGTTATACTTCGCTTTCTTAAACGCGTTCGTCCGGTCGTCCTCGTGCGGTATATTACATGTGCTTGTAGCACATTAATATGTAGTCGAAGGATCTTTGATTTGCAAGTGATAGATTATTAGTATATAGGTTTAGATCTACGAAAAACTTGGTGTAAATTTCCTTTGTTACATTTGGTAGCGTCAAACAGAAATATCAATTTTAGCCACTTTAAAATTTTTAAAGTGGCTTTTTGCTTTTAATTTAAGTAAGTTTAATAAAATTGGGTATTGACAAAGTTTGCGGCTAGTTTTAAACTAAAAATATGGAAAGCATTTTTTTATCAACAGATTTTATAAGCCGAACTCAAATAATACAATATAACAAACAGCAGTATAAAATAGTGACAAGTAAATACGACTTAATTAAATCGCATCCATTAGTAGACGACTGCGTGCTAAGTAGCATAGAGTACAAAGTTTACAATATAGCGGGCGACGAAATTACTAAGTGTATCGTTAAGTATATAAGATCTACAGAAGAATTTATTAACTATTGTCACGACAAAGTGTACATTGCCGAAGTTCCAAATGAGTTTATAGAGTTAGCAAGCATAAACACAAAACAAGAGCATCAAAATAAAGGCTATGCAAGTTTGCTTATAAACTATGTTATAGGCGATTGTCTAAATTTAAGTAAATGTTTAGGTGTAAACTTAAAGATGATAATACTTAGGCAAAATAATCCTGCAACTTATCCTCTCTATGCAAAGTTTAATGCTAAGGAAAATTGTGGTAATTTTAGATTTTATTCTTATACGCCTCTTATTATAAATAACATTCAAAAAGTGCAAAAATACAACGCAAATATTTTAAAAAGTGATTATCAATATCAAAATCAATTGTAAAACTTAAAAATTAAGCTGCATTAACGCAGCTTTTTATTTTTGTGTATTGACAAAAAAAGTACAGCGGTGTACTATTTAGTTATGGAATCTATTTATTTACTGGATCAAGAAGTTGTAAAAAGGCTAACTGCAATATCTTTTAATAAAATGCGTTATAAAGTTATAACAGAAGTTTGTAAATCTGAAAATAATAACAATAAAAAAATTATTTACAGTTTATATAAAGGTACACAAAAAAAGTCAGAAGCTATGTTTATAGAATATTTCAAAAATAAAAAACTAGATAAATCTAGTTTTGAGGATTTTTTTGTTGTGCCAAATCATTTTATAAAGCTAGTTCATATTGAAACATTTAATGCTAAAGAAAGAGGTTTGGGTTATGGTAGCCTACTATTAAATTTTGCTATAGCGGATATTAATTGTTATAGTAAAAATATAGACAAAAATCTCAGTTTGCTCTTAAATAGTTTTGGCACGGACGAAGCTATTAGTTTTTATAATAGCTTTAATGCAAAGGTAAATAACAAAAGTGCTATTATAGGGTTAGTCCCAATGATTATAGAATATCCAAAGATAAAGCAAACGCATACTTTTAAAAAGATAACCGAAAGGTATTTTTTACTTAGCGATGCACAAAAGTCGATGTAAATATAAGGTATAAGATGAAAAATTTAATATTTTTACAAAATAATTTTGTAAGTAGAACTAGTATAATTGTATACAATAATCAGCCATATATTATCGAAACCCAAATATTGGAACAGACAAGTTTTGGCGAAGAAAAAGAGTATAAATATACTCTTTATAACGAAGGTAAAATGGTTAGTGTTTGTTATATTGCAACAGTAGAACTATCACCCGCAACAAAAAGTGTATATAACAATGCAGGGTTTAAATATTTACCTACAAGAGCGGTAGAACTTAGAGATATAAAAAGCATTTTTGAAAAAAAAGATATAAAGACAAACAGTAACATAACTATAGACAATAGCAAAAATGGATATGCTGCAATACTATTAAATTTTGCTATAGGAGATGTGGTTAGTTATTCGCAGGCAGTTGGCAAAAACATACCAATAATTTTTGAGCGAACAAATAGCCCTGCCACTATAGAATTTTACCAAAAGTTTAACGCTAAGGAAAATTGCAATGGCAATAATCACAAATCGTATACTCCAATGATTATAGAAGTGCCAATGCAGATAGATACCTACACTAGTACCATAATGTCACAAGAATATACATATCAAGATTTAAATCTGCAAAAAGAATAATTATTATAAACTTTATTAAAATATCATAAAAAAAACGAGCAGTTAATTGCTCGTTTTTTATTTTAGTTTAAGCTATCTTTAAAGCTTTTGCCAAATTTTAGACTAGGAGCTTTGCAAGCTTCTACTTTAACTTCTTTACCAGTTTGAGGGTTTTTGCAAACTCTTGCAGGTTTATTTTTTGCTTCAAAAGTACCAAATCCAACTAACGATACTTTGTCGTTAGCTTTCATTGCATCAGTTACTACTTCAACAAAAGCATCGTAAAAGTCGTTAGTAGCTTTTAGGGTTGCACCGCTTTTGTCCGCGACTGCTCTTAAAAATTCATTTTTGTTCATAATGATCCTCCACAGATTTAAAGCACTAATATGCCTTGATACATAAATAATATCATAATAATTATTGCTTAGTAAACCATTTTTAAACGTTTTTTGTTAATTTTACCATTAAAATAACGGAATTTTATTAATCAGATATTTATTTGACAAACTTTAACAAGTAATTAACAAAATCTTACTGTTGCATCATAAAGTAAATAAAAAGAAAATTTAGTAGGAGTGAAAATGAAAGATAATTCTAATTTGCCAATAATTAAGGATAAAAAATCGGTTTTTATAGAAGATGGCTGTACATTTGGTAAGAACGTAATTATATATCCAAATAACACTATCGAAAAGGGTACGGTTATAGGTGATAATGTAACATTGCTTCCTGGTAATTTTATTAGTGGAAGTCATGTCGGTAAAGGTGCTAAAATTTTTAATTCTGTTATTGAGAACTCTAAGGTGGGCGAAGGTTGTTTAATAGGACCTTATTCGCACCTTAGACCTAAAACAACACTTGCTAGCAATGTAAAGATAGGTAATTTTTGTGAAATAAAAAATTCTTTTATCGGCGAGAACAGCAAGGTTAGCCATTTAGCTTATGTAGGGGATAGTGTGGTTGGTAAAAACTGCAATATTGGCTGTGGTGCTATTTTTGTAAACTACAATGGTAAAAGCAAAAGCAATATCAATATAGGAGATAACTGCTTTATTGGTAGCAATGTAAATTTAATTGCACCAGTAAGTGTTGCAAACAAAAGTTACATATGTGCAGGAACTACCCTTACAGATTCTACTAAAGAGGAAGACTTTGTAATAGGTAGAGTTAAACCAACAGTTAAGCCTAATTACTCAGCTAAGTATATTAAGGAGCGATAATGAACTATTTTGGAACAGACGGAATTAGGGGCGAGGTTTTTAAAGATTTAGACTATAATTTGGCTCTTATTTGTGGTAATGCCATAGGACGGCGTGCAAATAAAATAATAATTGGTAGAGATACTCGGCTTAGCGGTAAAATTTTATCGGAAGCTTTTTGCTTAGGAGCAAATCTAGCAGGGGCTAGCGTTGTTGACATTGGTGTTGCAACTACTCCCTGTGTAAGTTATCTTACAAAATTACATAATTTTAGCTATGGTATAGTAATTAGTGCTAGTCATAACCCACCAAAGTATAACGGAATAAAAGTATTTAATAACCTTGGTAAAAAGTTGACGCAATCGGACGAAGAAGCCATAGAACAAGATTTTAATAACATGATAACAAACTATGCATCGTCTGCAAAAACTACAAAATCACCAAGGCTTATTAACGATTATATAAAATTTTTATTAAATAGCAGCACAAATTTAGCGGGCATAAATGTTTGTGTGGATTGTGCAAACGGTGCAAGCAAAAATATTGCAAAAAAAGTTTTTAAAACTCTTAATGCTAATGTTTTGTACACGGGCATTGGAAGCGGTAAAAATATTAATAAAGAATGCGGTGCAACGTTTCAAGATAACATTATAAACTTTACAAAAAAGCATAATGCAGACATAGGCTTTGCGTTTGATGGCGATGCCGACAGAATTATAATGGTTGATAGTCTTGGAAAATTGTATTCGGGGGACAATATACTTCTTGGTTTAAGCGAACAATTTAATGCAAAAAAAGTTGTAGGAACAACTTTTTCTAACTTAGGACTTCAAAAAACATTGGAGCAAAAAAACATAGAGTTTATTCGTGCAGATGTTGGTGACAAATGGGTGGCTTTAAAAATGGAAGAATCTAAAGCTATAATCGGTGGCGAACAATCGGGTCATATTATATTGCCCGGCTTACCAACTGGTGACGGACTATATGTTGCATTGCAAATGTGTAATTTTTATAAAAAAAATAAAAGCTTAAAAAGCTTAGAATTTAAAGAATATCCACAAGTTATAAAAAATGTAAGCGTAAAAAATAAGCAAATAATTAACAGCAAAAACTTTACAAATGCCTTAAACAAGATAACGCTTAATTTTAACGGCAGAATAATTGTTCGCCCAAGTGGTACAGAAAATAAAATACGTGTTATGGTAGAATATCTCGACAAAGTCACCTCCGAAAATACTGCGAATAAAATAGTAGAATTAATAAAACAGGAACAATCTTTATGTGCGGAATAGTTGGGTACATCGGTTCTAAAACCGATATAAAAAATGCTTTGGAAACTTTAAAAAAATTAGAATATCGCGGGTACGATAGTGCAGGTGTTGCTTTTGTTAAGCGTGGCAAAATACAATGCTTTAAACGTGTTGGACAAATTAATAATTTAATAGAAACCATTGGTAAAAAAAGTGCAAAAATATGTATTTGCCATACTCGGTGGGCAACTCACGGCAAAGCAACCGAAGAAAATGCACATCCAATAATGTCATACAATAATAAT
Source organism: uncultured Clostridia bacterium (assembly GCA_947054085.1). Classification (GTDB taxonomy): domain Bacteria; phylum Bacillota; class Clostridia; order Christensenellales; family UBA1242; genus RGIG4790. Next base: position 35,000 of record CAMRVD010000002.1, read on the forward strand.
TTTTCAGTTGTTCATAATGGTATTATCGAAAATTATAAATATTTAAAAGCGAAAATAGGTGCAGAAAAATTTTCGACTAGTACCGACACCGAAGTAATTTGCAACCTACTGGAGTATCTAAAAGGCGATACAATCAGCCGAGTTATCGAGTGTGAAAGTTTGTTAGAAGGCAGCTATGCTTCGCTTATTATAGATAAATGCAATAAATACATTTACGCAATAAAAAATAAAAGCCCTATGTATATAGCATGCGGAAAAAAAGGTACAACTATAGCCAGCGATATCAGCTGTTTAAATGCTGAGTATTTTTATAATTTGCCCGACCATACAGTTGCAAAGATAAATAAAAAAGAAATAACATTTTATAGTAACGGAAATATTATAGATTTGCCGCTTTGTAAAAATATTCATAATTTTGAAAGCAACGACTTAGGGCAATACAAAACATATATGCAAAAAGAAATAGCCGAAACAAATAAGACAATATCTAACATTGTAGAGTTATATTCTTCGAGTAATAATTATATTAACGAAAACATTTTTAAAGGTATAAAAAATGTTATTTTGACTGGTTGTGGAACTGCTTATCATGCATGCTGCTTAGGTGCAAATTGGATACAAAAAAACTTAAAAATCCCAGCTAGTGCATATATTGCAAGCGAACTACGTTATAGCGAACCAATACTAGATGATAGTTCGCTTATGGTGTTAGTTAGTCAAAGCGGCGAAACTGCAGATACACTAGCAGCAGGCGAACTTGCTAAAGACAAGGGCTGCAGAATAATAACTATAACAAATGTTGGGTATAGTACACTTGCTAACCTTGCAGATGTATGTTTGCCTTTGTGTGCGGGGGCAGAAATTGCGGTAGCAAGCACCAAAGCATATGCTGCCATGCTGGCGGTTTTATATTTGTTATCTCATGCCACAAGCGGCTTTATAAAATCGCTACAAAATTTAAAGGAAATTTGTCAAAAGTTTAATTCAGATAATATATCTAAAGATATTGTTAAAAAAGTAATTAATAGTAAGCGTGTGTTTTTTATTGGTAGGCTAGACGACGGGGTAACTGCTAGCGAAGGTGCACTTAAACTTAAAGAAATAGCTTACATAGATGCTTGCGGCTATTTTGCAGGCGAGTTAAAGCACGGAACAATTGCACTTATCGAAAACGATGTTGTAGTTATTGCAATAATTACTAACCCTAACCTAAAACAAAAGACACTTAATGCAGTAGAAGAAGTAGTAAGTCGTGGTGCAGAGGTAATAATTATAACAAACGATAAAAGCATTACTGGTTACACAACTATTTTTATAGATACCGCAATAGACGAAGAGCTTAATAGTTTACTAAGTGTTTATCCTCTACAAAAATTAGCTTGCGAGGTATCTTTAAGTTTGGGATTTAATCCAGACAAGCCGAGGAATTTGGCTAAAAGTGTTACTGTCGAATAACCCCACGGCGAAGCTAAACGGCAATAATTAGCGAATTACTACATAAACTTAAAAAAGGCAGACTGGTCATTTACGCTTAAGTAAAATCCTAGCCTGCTTTTTTTAGTTTACTTTGTACTTCATCTAATTATTGCCGTTTCTTTAAGTGTAATACTAAAAATTCCCTCTAAAAAAATCTTATAGTCAATTTATGTAATTTACTAATAAAATTATTTACAATAAAAACCATTATAAAATAAGAGCTTTTTTATTTATTATTATAAATAAATTTTTTGGGGGCTTGCAAAATATACAAAATAGTGTATACTTATATATAATACATTAGCGAGATGAAAATGGAAAATTTAACCGATACAATTGTTGCAATTTCTACTGGCTCTACAAGTGGGGCTATTTCTATTGTGCGAATGAGCGGCAAAGATGCAATTAATATTGCAAATAAAATGTTTAGATCTTTAAAAAACAAAATACCTAAAGAATTTAACGCTAGGTATCTGGAACTAGGCAATCTAAAAACAAGCGGCTTTACCGAGCAAGCGTTATGCGTGGTTTTTAAAGCACCTTATAGCTATACGGGCGAAGATATTGTAGAGTTTCAGTGTCATGGTGGGCTAAAGATAGCCGAAGGCGTGGTAACCGAGTGCATAAAAAATGGTGCAAGGCTTGCAACCAATGGCGAATTTACAAAAAGGGCATTTATTAACGGCAAACTAAGTTTGTCTAGTGCCGAAGGCGTTATGGATATGATAAACGCCGAAACCGATGCCGAAGTGCGTGCAGGGTACGAACTATTAAATGGCGGGCTTTCTAAAATTGCAACGGACTCGCAAAACGAACTGACCGATATTTTAAGCGAAATAGAAGTATCTTTTGATTACCCCGAAGAACAAATAGAATATATAACCAAAGCCAAAGTAAAACAAAGGCTAAACAGCATAGCAGGTTTGCTTGATGACGTGCTAGAAAGCAGTAAAACCGGTAACCTAATAAAAAATGGTATAAGCATTTTAATTGTAGGTAAACCTAATGTAGGTAAAAGCAGTTTATTAAACAGGCTAATTAACCGAGATAGGGCAATAGTAACAGACATACCGGGTACAACCCGAGATAGCATAGAGGACAGCTTTACAATTGGCGGAATTAAGGCTAAAATAATAGATACGGCGGGTATTCATGATACCGACGATCTGGTAGAAAAATTAGGCGTAGATAAAGCCAAACAGCTTATAGATTTTGCAGACATTATTATTTATGTTACAGACAGTTCTAATCCTTTAGTCAAAGAAGATAATGATATTTTTGAACTTGTAAAAAATAAGCAGCACATAAAGGTGGCAAACAAGTGCGATATAGCAAAAACGCGTCAAGATAAAACATCAATATATATAAGCTCTGCAACAGGTGAGGGCATCGAAAATCTAAAACAAGAAATCTATAATCGATTTAAAAGTCCAAAACTTGTAGAGGGCGGTGTAATTATTACAAACGCACGCCACAAACAAGCACTAGCTGTTGCACTAGAACATGTTAATATGGCACTAGACGACATAGACAACCAAACCCTCGATTTAATTTCTATAGACTTAAAGCTTGCTTATTCTGCACTGGGTGAAATTACAGGTAACACCACAGGCGAAGATATAATAGATAGTATTTTTAGTAAATTTTGTTTAGGAAAATAATCATGAGAATAATTCAGTTATACAGTTACGATAAATATATAAAGCAAATAGAAAATTGGACAAAAGACAATACCGATCCAAACGCTAATAATATTCAAAAGTTTGTGCTTGGGAGTGGAACAATGACAGAGTTTTTAAATGACGTCATAAAAAAATCAGCAACAGAAAAACCTATTTTTAAAAAGCGAAAATTTTATGTTGCAATAGAAAACGACGAAGTTCTAGCTTTTGCAGATATACAAATTGAACCAGATATGGAGCTTTTAGGTGAATATCACGAAATTAATATTTTGTCTGTTGCCGTAAATCCAAAATATCAATCAAAAGGAATAGGCACAACTTTTATTCAAAATGTAATTGATTGCAATATTAATAACACTACTAGTAATATTAATGTTTTTGTAGAAAATACAAACCAAAAAAGCTTAAATATGTTTAAAAACGTTACATTTAAAAATAATAAAAAGTTTAATTCTACAAAAAAAGAATGGGATGGCAATTATTTGTTAAATTGCTCTATGATAGATTACAACTATTTTAATGGATATGAATTAAAACAAATAACAGAAAAATCTGTCGAGGTTGATCAGCTTAACGAATGGGCAAACTTAAAAAATAATTCTGCTTTAAAAAAATATACGTTTAAAGACCAAGAAATAGATTTTACAGAACTATTAAAAGATAATTTGGTCAAAACTTTAACTAATGTAAAACCAAAAAGTTATGTTCTTTTGCACAATAACGAAGTGGTTGGACTAGTTATTTTTAGTCTGTTTAAAAATCATCATAACAGCGATAAGGTTTGTTTTATCAGACACATATGCACACATCCCGAATGTCAAAATTTAGGAGTTGGTGCTAAACTTCTAGATTCTGTTATATATAACAGACAAAACATGCTTGGCAAAGATTACGATATTATATTAGCCGATATTGTGGATGATAATAAACCGTCACTTAGACTGTTTAAAAAAATGGGATTTAATATTGTAAAAGAAAAAAATAATTATACCGCTAGTTTAATAAATCCAAAAAAAACAAATACAAGAAGAATATGAATAACAAAATTAATTATGATTGTATAGTAGTAGGTGCAGGGCACGCAGGAGTGGAAGCCGCCCTTGCAACTGCCAGAACTAATAATAAGACACTGTTAGTTACTTTAACAAAAGAAGCTATCAGTTTTTTAGCATGCAATCCTTCTATTGGAGGCACGGCCAAAGGTCATTTGGTGTGCGAAATAGACGCCCTTGGCGGCGAAATGGGCAGAACTGCCGATCGAACAACATTGCAGCTAAGAATGCTTAATATGGGCAAAGGTCCAGCAGTGCATAGTCTAAGAGCTCAAGTAGATAAAAATAGCTATCATCGTACTATGCAGCAAGTTTTAGAAGAACAGCCAAACTTAGATATTTTAGAGGACGAAGGTGCAGAAATTTTAACCCAAGAGGGCAAAGTTGCAGGGATTGTTACAGTAAGCGGAAAAACTTTTAATTGTAGAGCGATAGTACTTGCATGCGGAGTGTATTTAAACAGCCGAACAATAACGGGCGAGATTATCAAAGACAGTGGCCCTGCTGGGTTTGGCAATAGCAAAAACTTAACTAAAAGCCTAATAGACTTAGGTTTTCAAATACGTAGGTTTAAAACGGGAACACCGCCAAGACTGGACGGTGACAGTATAGATTATTCCCAGTTTGAAGAGCAAAAGGGTGATAAGAATATTCAGACTTTTAGCTTTTTAACAAAAAAGGCAAACCCAAATACTAGGGTGTGCTATCTTGGTTATACTACCGAGCTTACCAAAAAAATAATTTTAGATAATCTAGACAAAGCACCTATGTATAGTGGAGTTATTACCGGGCTAGGGCCTAGGTATTGCCCAAGTATAGAAACCAAAATTGTCCGCTTTAGCGATAAGGATCGTCATCAAGTATTTTTAGAACCAGAAACCAACGATAATAATCAAATATATATTCAGGGTATGTCTACAAGCATGCCAAAGGATATTCAGCACAAGATGATAGAGTCTATCGCGGGGCTAGAAAAAACTAAGTTTGTAAAATACGGTTACGCCATAGAATACGATTGCATTAATCCGCTTAACTTGTACCCAACGCTAGAATGTAAGTTTGTAAAAGGCTTGTTTTGTGCAGGTCAGATTAATGGCACTAGCGGCTACGAGGAAGCTGGGGCACAAGGCATAGTTGCTGGTATAAACGCCAACTTGTACATAAAAGGTAAAGAGCAACTAATATTAAAACGAGATAATAGTTATATTGGAGTTCTTATAGACGACCTTACAACCAAAGGCACAAACGAGCCTTACCGTATGATGACTAGCCGTGCAGAATATAGGTTATTACTGCGTCAAGATAACGCAGACCAAAGGCTTACCGAAATTGGGTATAGTGTAGGGCTTGTAACACCCGAACGCTACAAAAAGTTTAAGCACAAAATGAGGCAGATAGAAAAACTTAAAACTTATTTAAACAATGTAATAGCACCTAGCGAGCAGCTAGACGAGTATCTTGTAAGCATTGGCGAAAACCCCGCTCCAAGAGGAATAACTATAGATAATCTATGTAAGCGTGCAAATAGCGATTTATACTTAGCCAACAAAAAGCTTAAACTTTTCAAAGGCTTTAGTAAGGCTGAGATTACCGAAGTTAATATAGACGCTAAGTACGAGGGCTATTTAAAACGTCAGAACCAACTTATTGAGCGTAGCCGAAAGCTAGAGGAAAAGCGAATACCTGCTGGCTTTAACTTTAAAGCGGTAAAGGGGTTACGAACCGAAGCTGCCGAAAAACTCGACAACATTAAGCCGCTAACCTTGGGTGCTGCTAGCAGAATAAGCGGCGTAAACCCAGCAGATATAACAGTGTTACTTATGCACTTGTAATTGTAATAGATATAAAATTGCAACTTTAGCATATTGTCATTCTGGGTCTACGAGCGAAGAATACAAAACCAAATAAATAAAAGATCCTTCAACTCACTGTCGTCCGCTCAGGAAGACGGATTGGAAAAGTGTACTAATCGAAAAAAACCACGGAATTTCCGTGGTTTTTATTTGTTATTTGTCATTGTATTAATTTTTGTCTAGTCATAATAATTTAGCCATAACAATTTAATTTTAATTGCTTAGTGGTAATTATTAATCTTAATTGCCTAGTCGTTATTGTCGCGTAGGTCGCTAACTTCTATGTTAGTAAATTCGGGTTTTGCTTGTTTTTGCTTGCGGTCTTCGCTTTTTTGCTTGCGTTTGTCCGCTGCGTCTTTAAGCATAATTGTAACATATCTGTATGGGTCCTTGCCGTTACTAACAGTAGTTACTTTTGCATGGTCGGCAAGGGCGGTATGAATAAATCGTCTGTCGCTAGCATTCATAGGCTCTAGTTTTACACTTCTGCCCGAACGCATTACTTTACCGGCTTCACGCATAGCAAGAAGTTTAAGCGTATCGCCTCGCTTTGTGCGGTAACCATTGCTATCTACCATTAGGCGTTTATACTCGGCAGATACTTTGCCTTTGTTAAATATACTATTTATAATAAACTGAAAACTATCTAAATTTTCGCCGTGCTTACCAATAAAGTACGACGCATCGTCACCGGTAATGTCTATGTAAAAGTGATCTTCCTTTTCTTCTACATAAACATCTACAGACAAATTCATAAGTTTTGTAAGCTTTTCTGCAAGGTCTTTTACAGCAGTTTCAGCTTCGCTGGATTGTTCTAAAGTAAGTCTTACTTTAGCTTTATTAAATAATCCTGCTTGCTCTAAAATATTAATTTTAACTTGGTCGCGGGTTACTCCTAGCTTGTATAAACCAATTTCTATAGCTTGGTCTACAGTTTTTCCTTCGGTTTCTAAACTTTTCATATTATCTTACTCTCCCATTACGTTTTTCTAATTTTAAAGCTTCTTTTGCAAGTTCTTCTTCCACTTCGGCTTCTTTCTTTCTAAATACTTTAGATACTATTAGGTTTGTGATAAGCCCTATAATTGTACTCATAAGTGAGTTGGTAATAACATATATACCAAATGCAGAGTTAGTGGTAAATACAAATATAGCCATCATAACAGGAACAAGAAGCTTCATAAACCACATAGATTTGGCTTGTGGATTTGCTGCATCTACAACTTGCTGTGATTTTTTGTTTTTACTTTTTGTAGATAAATCGCTAATCATCATAGTTGCAACCGATAATACTACCGAAATAACAGCAAGTAGATAATAACCGTTCCAGTCGCCGGTGTCTGCAACTATCATGCCCGAAATTTGAGTGTAGTTAAAGTTGAGAACTGGATTATTAATTATTTCGTTGACATCTGCTTTGTAATCGGCCTTTTTACTGTTATTTGCCATTTTTTGAAGCTCGGCTAGACTAGGGAATGGGCTAGCGTGACCATCGGTCACCCAAATGTTTTTAATCCATAGCCAGCTTTGTTTTTCTTCGTGCCATTTTGCTTGAACAACTTCGGTTGCTTCTTTTACTGCGGCTTCTACCTTGGCTTTTTCGTCCTCGCTTACTTCCTCGTTTTTAGAAAGTTTTTCTAATACAATCTTATACTCTTCGTAGTTGCCATCGTAGCTTTGGGTAACGCTTGCTACGTATGCATCGTGAATATTATGATACTGCGATATTGCTTGATAACTAGATAAATCCCTTAGTCCTGCAAATAGGGTAAAGAAAATCACCGAGGTTAATACAAGGTTAAGTAGCATAACTATACACGAGCCAAAAACATTGTAGCCCTCGCGTTTGTACAAAGCTTGGGTTTGAGTTTGGATCATCTGCGAGTTATTGCCATACTTAATTTTTAGTCTTGTCATTTGTGGTGCAAGCTTTTTTTGCATAAGCGAAGTTTTTTTGCTGCTGTGTTTAATAAGATAGTCAAAAGGGCTTAAAACAAGTTTTACAAATATAATAAGCACAAGTATTGTCCAGCCGTAGCCACCAACAAAACTATGCACCCAATTTATTAAGCTTGCCCACATACCCGTTGGTGCTTGTACTGCAGCAATTATAGGTTCAAGGTTCATAAAATTCTCCTTACATTAAATTTTTATAGTAGCCTTTTATATTATAAGGCACGGGGTCTAATCCGCCTTTAGTAAATGGATTGCACTTTAGTAATCTTTTAGCAGTTAAAAAAATACCTACAAAAAAACCCCACTCTTTAGTACTTTCACTTGCGTAAACCGAGCAAGTTGGAGTAAATTTGCATGTGTGGGGGATAAAAGGTGATATGCAAAATCTAAATATATAAAATACCCCTAAAAGCAGGTATTTAGGAATATTAATAACTACTTTAAAAAAATTCTTCATTCATCCATGTAAAGTTTGGCTTTTTTTAAAAGATAATCTGTTTCTCCGCTAAGCGTTTTAAATGTCGCATCAGCCGAGGCTGGTTTTGCTACAATTATAATATTGTAGTTATTTTTAAGTTTACTAAGTAGTGGGCTAATGCTCTCGCGAATGCGACGTTTAGTGCGGTTTCTTACAACTGCACCACCCACTTTTTTACTAACCGATATACCAACTTTAATATTCTTGTTTTTGCTAGGGCAGTAGTAGAGTACTAAATTTTTGCCGCCTACCGTTTTGCCAACTTTATAAACATAATTAAATTGATATTTCTTTTTTAGTCTGTAAACCTTTTTAATCATACACTTTTGCCAAAATTAGTTTTTTATGCGCAAAGTTTTTTGCGACCTTTGTTTCTTCTGCGAGCTAGTACGTTTCTGCCACCTTTAGTTTGCATTCTTGCTCTAAAACCATGAACTTTTTTTCTGTGTGCTTTTTTAGGTTGATAAGTTCTCTTTGTCATTATAGTTCTCCTTAAATTATTAATATGCAAATAAGAGTATAACTTAAATTGCTTCCACTGTCAAGAATAAATTAGTTAATTTATTAATTACAATATATGTATTATAGTAATTGTTTTATAGATGATGGTCTTTATAAATAAAGTGGCAAAAACAAAAATGTTATTATTTTAGTAGAAAATATCATTATCATTGTGTTAGAATATCTTTGCAACGAGGTACTTATATGATACATTCTATGGCGGGCGGCGAAATAAAAAATTTGCGATACGCAGACTTTGCAAAGGTAGAAATTTTAGAGGGCGAAAGCGTTGGCTCTAAGTTTTTTTATTTAAGTATAGATGGCGTTATCGAGGGCATGGTGGTACTTGTTCCTGTTGGCGTAAACAATGTACCTACCAAAGCAAAGGTATTAAGAGTTGATAAAAACGTAAATAGCCAAGTATCGCCAGTGCCTATAAAACGTGCAAAAAGTGTTATAAAAATAGTAAAAAACTGCTAAAAACAAGCAATTTTAATAAATTTTATAAAATGTAAGCTAAAAATAAAGGAGAAATTATGAAGCCATATAAATTATCCGAGGGCGATAAAGTAGCAATAGTTAGCCTTTCTAGCGGGGCTCTGGGCGAAGATTTTGCCCGGCACGAACTTAATCTTGGCGTAAAAAGATTACAAGAATTAGGGCTAGAGCCTGTAATTATGCCGAATGCGTGCAAAGGTATAACATATTTAAAAAATCATCCAGAAAAACGCACACAAGATTTAATTGCTGCATTTACAGATAAAGAAATTAAAGGTATTATTTGTGCTATTGGTGGCGATGATACATATAAGATCATTCCTTACATTATGGATAACACAGATTTTATTAATGCGGTTAAAGACAACCCTAAAATTTTTATGGGGTTTAGCGATAGTACAATTAACCATTTAACACTTAACAGTTTGGGGCTAAACACTTTTTATGGCCCAGCATTTCTTACCGACTTTGCAGAATTAGATACAGATATGCTTGGGTTTACCAAGTACTGGGTGCTAAATTTATTTATAAATAACAGCCAAACCCAAATAGAAAGTAGCAATGTTTGGTACAAAGAGCGTACCGATTTTAGCGTAAAGGCACTTGGAACGCCTCGGGAACTATTTTTGGAAGAGCAAGGTTATATAAAATTAAGCGGCGGCGGAGTGCACGAAGGCAAACTATATGGAGGTTGCTTAGATAGTATATTTACAATTTACGAGGCTGAAAATAAAGAGCAAAAAGAGATATTTAGTAAATACAAAATATTTAACCCACCACAAAATGCAATGCTGTTTTTAGAAACCAGTGACGAAAAGGTAACACCGCAAAAATTCCGAAAGATGCTGCAAGTCCTTAAACAAAATAAAGTTTTTGAGGACTGTAGCGGAGTATTATTTGGCAAACCTCAGGACGAGCAGTATTTAGAGGAATATAATCAAATAATTAAAGAAGAACTTGCGGATTGTAATGTACTTTGTAACCTTAATTTTGGGCATTCGTACCCTAGGTGCATTGTTCCATATAACCTTAATTGCAAAGTAGATTTTGATAAAAAGCAAGTAACAATAACTGAGCCATGGTTTAAAACCGAAGATTTATTTAATTTGTAATACTATTATTTTTACTTAAATATTTGCAATTAAATGATGCAAACTTTAAAATAATAAAAAATAAAAAATATCTAAAATGTAAAAAGCGGTAAATTTTACCGTTTTTTTTACATTTTACTTATTTTTTACTAAATTAAAGTTAAAAGTAGTTAAGTCTGCAAAATAGGTATTGTTTGGCTTTAAATTTCCAAAGTAAAATATTGTTGCACTTTTTGTGGAACTAGATTGTAAGCCCACTTCAGTATATTCAATTTTATAAAAACTAAAGCCTAAAATGTTTAAAAGTGGGTTTATATAAAATAAATTATTTCGTATATAAACTATGCCTACAAAAACAAGAATGAGAGCAAAAATAGTTGCCATATAAACATACTCTATTTCGTAACTAAGTGCAAATAATACAAATAGCGAAAAGTAACCTAAAAAGTGATTTTCGGTAATATTTTTGCAAGTTATAACCTTAATTTGCGTTTTTTTACCTGTATTTAAACATAGCATTAGCCCAAGTATTCCAAGCCCAATAAGAAGACTTAATATACTAAGTAGACAAGTATTAAGCACATTTACGCTTAAATTTTTGTTTATTATTTGCACGGCTATTTTAATAATTAGTAAAGCGTATAATGGAATAAATGCGGAAAAATATAAACAGAGTTTTTTTAAAAATAGCATAAATTAATATTTAGCTAAAATAGATTTTATAAACATAAAAAATTCCACCTTAGTTTTGGGTGGAATTTATATATTTAGCTATTTTTCTTTTTAAAGTCGGCACGACCACGCATTGTATGGTCTAGTATTTTTTTACGAATTCTTAAGTTTACTGGTGTTACTTCTAGTAGTTCGTCTTCTGCCAAAAATTCTAAGCTTTCTTCTAGTGTTAGAGCTTTAACAGGCTCTAGTCTTAGGGCTTCGTCCGTACCGCTGGCACGCATGTTGGTTAGTTGCTTGCGTTTGCAAACATTAACAACAATGTCTTCGGCCTTTGGATTGATGCCAACAACCATACCACCATAAACTTTTGTGCCCGGCGTTATAAGAAGTCTTCCGCGCTCTTGACTATTAAATAGACCATATTGTACAGCTTCGCCTGTTTCGTAAGCAACAAGTGCACCAAAGTTACGGCTGTTTATTGCACCTTTGTATGGCTCGTATTTGTAAAAAATACTATTCATAATGCCTTCGCCACGGGTATCGGTTAAAAATTGGTTTTTGTATCCAAACAGTCCACGGCTTGGTATATGAAACTCTAGACGAATTCTGCTTCCACGAGGGTTCATATTAATTAGTTCGCCTTTGCGAGCACCAAGAGTGCTTATAACTGCACCAACGCTATCTTCGGGAACATCAATAATAAGCTCGTCTATAGGTTCGCACTTAACACCGTCAATTTCTTTATAAATAACCTTAGGCATGCTAACCTGAAATTCAAAACCATCTCTACGCATGTTTTCTACAAGTATAGATATATGCATTTCGCCGCGACCAAGCACTCTAAAGGTATCAGCACTGTCGGTTTCGTAAACACGCAAACTTAAATCCTTAACCGCTTCCTTAAGTAGTCTGTCGCGTAAGTGACGACTTGTACAAAATTTGCCTTCTGTACCTGCAAATGGACTATTGTTTACGCTAAACTCCATTTCTACACTAGGCTCGCTAATTTTAACAAATGGAATAGCCGTAAGGTCGTCTTTGTTAGTAACGGTGTCGCCGATTGTAACTTCTTCGGTTCCGCTAATGCAAATAATATCGCCAGTAGTTACGTTTGTAACAGGCACGCGTTTTAAACCTTGATATTCAAATATATTAGAAACCTTAAAGTTAATCTTTTTACCTTGGTCGTGATAGTTGACTAAGCTTAGTTGTTCGTTAACTTTGCAGCTTCCTTGTTCTACTTTACCAACTGCAAGTTTACCTAAATAATCGTTTTGTTCACAGCTAGAAACCAGCATTTTAAAGCTACCATTAGCGTTGCCGTTAGGGGCAGGGATATGTTTAATAATTGTATCTAGTAGCGGTTTCATGTCTGTGCCAAGAACCTCTGGATCAAGCGAGCAAATACCTTGACGGGCAGATGCGTAGCAAATAGGGCTATCTAACTGTTCGTCTGATGCACCTAAATCCATAAGTAGTTCCAACACTTCGTCTACAACTTCACTAATTCTCGCGTCTTTGCGGTCTATTTTGTTTATAACAATAATAACCTTGTGGTTAAGTTCTAGTGCTTTTTGTAGCACAAAACGGGTTTGTGGCATGGTTCCCTCAAACGCGTCAACAACCAAAAGCACGCCGTCTACCATTTTAAGTACGCGTTCTACCTCGCCGCCAAAGTCGGCGTGTCCCGGGGTGTCTACAACATTAATTTTAATGTCGCCGTACATAAGAGCAGCGTTTTTGCTAAGAATTGTTATTCCGCGTTCGCGTTCTAGTGCGTTGCTGTCCATAACGCGATCGGCAACTTCTTGGTTTTGTCTAAAAACGCCGCCTTGTTTTAGAAGTTCGTTGACAAGCGTTGTTTTGCCGTGATCTACGTGGGCAATTATTGCAACGTTTCGTATTCCTTTAATTGTATTTTCCATAAATTTCTCCCAAAAGTTTAGCAGGGCAAACTTTAAAAGCCAATTACTTTTGCTTAAAAATGCCCATAAATTTCTATTATAAAATTAACCTTTGCATTATACACCATTACAACATAATTTGTAAAGGATATTATAAAAATACTATTAGCAAACTAGTAATTTTAGTATACAAATAATAGATGACTCACTTTTTTAACGCTATAATCATCCAAATTATTAAACTAAGCCCAACTCCAGAAAACAACAGGCCAACTACTATTAATATGTAATTGGTAAAACCATTATCCAAACAATCGGTTGGGTCTTTAGGGTTAACTTTTATTGTAATTGTGTCACCTACTGATGGCGCTAAATCTGCACTTTGGGCATAACTACTATCTTTTTGATACCTAGTATCGTCAATATAATATTCGTAGGTAAATGTCGCCATAAGGCCGCCGTCTTTTTTGTTTACATAAGTTGTTACATTTATAACAGTTGCCTGAACCTTATTGTAGCTTAAATCCTTAGAAAGCGGAATTAATCCAAAACTTATAAATACCCATAAACCCATAGCAAAAAATAATAAGCCAACAAAATTTATTATAAAAAAATCAAAACTAAATATAGTTTTTATAGAACCTTTCTTTTTGAATTTGCGTTTTGTTGTTTTTTTTGTGATAAGTTCTTCTTTTTCTTTGGCTATATTTTCTTGGACAACCTTGTTAATTTCCGCTTTTTCTTGTTTGTACTGCCAAGATTTATGATATTTTATGGTGGCTAGTATATCCTTAATACCTTGATAAGTTCCAAAAAGTAGCAGTAGAAATCCAAAAACCGAAAAGCATAACATTGCGTAAGCGGTTGCTCCACTTGCAAGCAACTCAATAAAACTTAAGCCGCCAGCAAGGGCTATTCCCGTCAAAATACATACCGGAAATCCCAAAAACAAAATCCCTAAAACCGCACCCATAATTCCGCTATTAATTATGCCAAGCTCCATTTGTGCAAAAAAGATCAAAATGCCCATTATTAAAAAGAAACTTGCACCAAAAAATATCATTATAACATTAGATAAAGCTATGGTTATTTCGGGATTATTTTTGCTATAATAAATAGTAACCTTGTTGCCTGCATTAAAATTAACACCTCCCCAAGATGCACTATCTAAGCTAAAGCAAACATTTCCGTTTTGGTCGGTGTATTTATATGCTAATCGGTAAGAATTATCCTCGCTTATTACATACTCGATAGTGGCAGTAGTCTTTACAAAACTAGTATTTATTTTGTGCGAATAGTTAGCACCAATTATAAACAAAGGAATAAACCCAATGCCGGCAGCGGCAAACAGAATAATCGAAATCAAAATCTTTTTAAACTTTTGTTTTGGTGTAAGTAAATTAAATTTTGATTTTATAATATTTCCAATGGTTTTATTTACCTTTACTTTATAACTTACAGACTTGGATATTATTAAGCAGATTACCGAAAAGGCTGTACTAACTACAACTATAAGCACACTATTTATAACAATACTTGTTACGTTATTAAAAATACAGCATTGTAAAGTTATGCAAACTATAGCTAAAACGACAAAAAATATGCTTAAGCCCTGCCAAAATAGTTTAGATTTGTTTATTAAACTTTTCATGCTTCACCTTTATATGAAATAAATAGTAACATACAGCATAGTTAAAGACAATTATTTTATAATCTAAATTGCTCATATTTAAATAATTTTTTTATTTGATTATAGGTTGATTGCAAAATTATTTACTTTTTGTTATTATTTTATTATGAAACCTATAGATTTACCCGAACAATTTTTAAAAAACATGCAAACTCTTTTAAAAGAGGATTATAGTGCGTATTTACAAGCGATGGAAGCCTCTGCTGTAAGCGGAATGCGTATAAACCCTATAAAAGCAGATAATCAAAACATTGCAAGTATAAAGGCTGAACTAAACGTTATAAAGCAAGTGCCATATACAGATAATGGCTATATAATAACAAGTTCTAAAATTGGCAAGCATCCGTACCATATGGCGGGGGCAGTGTATGTGCAAGAGCCGTCTAGCATGCTTGCCGTTGCTGCTAGTGAATTAGAAAAACAAGAAGATAAAGATGCATTAAGAATTTTAGACTTGTGTGCGGCACCCGGTGGTAAAACCGGTCAAATTGCAGAAATTTTAGACGGAAAAGGCGTACTTGTTAGTAACGAAATAGAAAGACCTAGGGCTAAAATTTTGCAAAGCAATGTAGAACGCATGGGTTACAGTAATGTTATAATTACAAACGCCAGCCCCGAACAATTATCTAAAAAACTAAGTGGTTTATTTGACTATATTTTTGTGGATGCTCCTTGCGGCGGCGAGGGCATGTTTAGAAAAGACCCCGACACCATAAAAGAGTGGAAAGCCGAGAGAATTGAAAGTAATAGTGAAAGGCAAAAACAAATACTAACATTTGCAAATGACATGCTAAAACCAAACGGCAAACTAATATATTCTACATGCACTTTTAATAAAGCGGAAAACGAGGATGTTGTAGAATGGTTTAGTGATAATTTTAATTATCAGTTTGTGTTGCCAAATGTTAAGATAATAGAAGCGACAACTTTTTTAAGTAATCCTGCTTGCCGCAGATTTTATCCGCACACTTGTGGCGGCGAAGGTCAGTTTGTTTGCGTGCTTAAAAAAGGTGAAGTTGATGTTAATTTGTCACAAAATAAAAAACTGGCAAAACTTGGCAAACAAGAAATAACGCTTACTAGCGAGTTTTTAGATGATTTTAACTTACCTTTTGCAATAAATTTAACAAAAGTGGGTGAAAATATATGTTTAATTAATCAAAATCTGCAAAATATGTTAGAATATATGCAATTTTTACCTGTAATTAATGCGGGTATAACATTAGGTAATATAACTAAAGGTAGGTTTGTTCCACATAATAATAGTTTTACAGCACTAGGGAAGTACTGCAAAAATAAAATACACTTTGGCTTAAAAGACGATAATCTTTACAAATATTTGCATGGAGAGCAGCTGCAAAATCAAAGTAATTTAGCAAAAGGTTATGGGGTGGTTACTGTTAATAATATTTCTGTTGGTGGAGTCAAAATAAGTGGTAATAGTTTAAAAAATTTACTGCCAAAAGGATTAAGAATTTAAGCTAATATAATATTTAGACTTAAAAATTTAGTTAAAAATATTTGCTATAATTTAAAAAAACAGATATACTTGTGTTGTTTAAATTATAAAGGAGAATTATTATGAAAAAATCACTTAAAGGTACACAAACCGAACAAAATCTTTTGTCTGCTTTTGCAGGAGAAAGTCAAGCTCGTAATAAGTATACATACTTTGCAAGCAAAGCTAAAAAAGAAGGATACGAGCAAATTGCAGCAATTTTTGAAGAAACTGCAGGTAACGAAAAAGAGCACGCAAAAATGTGGCTAAAAGAACTCAATGGTATTGGCAGTACAGAGGAAAACTTAAAAGCCGCAGCAAGTGGCGAAAATTATGAGTGGACAACCATGTACGAAGATTTTGCTAAACAAGCAGAGGCAGAAGGGTTTACTACAATTGCCGCAAAATTCCGAATGGTTGCACAGATAGAAAAAGATCACGAAAAAAGATATAACGACTTATACAAAAATATGATAGAAAACAAAGTGTTCGAAAAAGCAACACAAAAAACTGTATGGATTTGCCGTAATTGCGGATACAAACATGTTGGACCAATCGCTCCAAAAATGTGTCCTTGCTGCGAGCATCCACAAAGCTATTTCGAAGTTTATAAACAAAATTTTTAGGAGATTTTTAATTGGACTTTGCGAGTGAATTACTAAAGGTAAAATTAATATCAGATTATTTAATAGACGACTTTAGCAACAGCTACAAAGTCTTGTTTTTAATAAGCGAACTCAATGTGTGTTCGCCTAAGGATTTGTGCCGAATTTTAAAAATGGCAAAAAGTAACCTTGCGGTACTTGCTGGTAAACTTAGATTAGTTAAGTTTATAGAACAAAAAAAGCAGGCTGACAACCAAAAAGAAATTATTTATTTTGTAACGCCTCTTGGCAGAGAAAAGTTAAATAATAAATTAAAAAGTATAGTAATTAAAGATGCCGAAAAAGCAAACGCTCTTGTAAAACTAAAACAAATTTTACAATCGTTATAAAAAATTACATACAAAATTTGTAATAAGCTAATTAGTTAAAAAATAAATCCCTAAACCTTTTTGTTGGTTTGGGGATTTATTTTTTTCTATTGTTTCACAAACATTAATATAACTTAATGCTTAATAATTCCTAATCTCCTTTATACAAGCTATACAATAGGTTACAAAACTCGTTGGTTTGGGT
>CAMRVD010000003.1 GCA_947054085.1 uncultured Clostridia bacterium
TCCAACCAATTGGTTAAAGTAAAGTATTTATTAAAAATATGTTATATACTTAAATAGTGAGGTAAAATGGAAATATTTTCTGAAAGATTAAAAGCACTTAGATTAGAACATAACTTAACCCTATCGGATTTAGCTAAAGCATTAAATGTAAGTGTTATTGCTGTATCTAGATGGGAAAATAAACAAAGAACTCCTAATATAGAAACTCTAAAAGATATTGCATTATACTTTAGTGTAAAGTTCTAATTATTTAATTGGAATAGAATCTTAATAATTTAAATAACAAAGCCAGCAAAAAATAGATGAAGAACAAGGCACAAAAAAATTCCCAAAGGGAGTTTACTTAATCGTAAATGACCGCATGGGAATTTTTTATTTCACAATTATTCGCTATTTTAAATTATAATAACGTGCAACCAAAACGCCAAAAAATAGTACAAGACGAGTGCTTGCAAAAAGCCAGCGATAGGAGCTTGACGATTACGTAAGTGACTAGTGCTGGCTTTTATGCTAGTTTTGCAAAGTATTGTGCTATTTTTTTGCAATAAAAAAGGCTAAAAATTGATGCAAGGCAAGTGCTCTATGTCTGCCCACGCGCGGATTTTACTATAACGTAAATGACAAGTGTGGGCAGGCATAAGAAAGCGTAGTATTGTATTAATTTTTAGCCTTTTGAATATAAGTAACAATTTGAGCCACAGTCTTAATCTCGGCTATCTTTTCGTCTGGGATAGAAATATTAAATTCGTCTTCTAAACTCATTAAAATTTCTACTAAATCTAACGAATCTGCCCCTAAATCGGTTGCTACATTGGTTTCTGGTGTAATCCTATTTTCGTCTACACCCAGTTGTTCTGCTAAAATCTTTTTAACTTTTTGTTCTACCATTGGTTTTCCTCCAAACTCTAGTAAAGATATTATAACAAAATAGCGTTACATATTGCAACTATTTTTTAATAGTTATGCCGCAAGAGATGTTACAGTAAAAGTAATTGTTTTTGTTGTATTACCTCTTAATACTACATACTCTACCGTATCGCCTAATGCTATACTATATTTTATTTCGTCGTAAATAAATTCTGTGTTAAAATTAATAAGTTTTTGATTATGTTTAACAGACACTAACAAGTCACCGGCCCTAAGACCTGCCCGAGCGGCATCACTACTATCTGATACACTGGTAACAACAACTTTGTTAAAATCGTATATTTTACCATCAACAAATTGTTTATTACTACTTTCAACTGCCAAAGTATACCCAGCAGGTGCGTAGGCTAAATTTCTGCCAGAAATTATATTATTTGCAATACTTATTGCTGTGTTAATATGTACTGCAAAGGCAACATTGTCTATTCCGTTATTGGTATTTTTAGATTCTACTATGCCAATTAAGTCACCACTTTTATTAAATAGCCCACCACCGCTATTACCACTATTTATGGCTGTATCTATCTGAAGAGTACGTATTGTAATATTGCTATTTGTACTAACCATAATGTTACTTCGGGAAATATGCCCAGTAGTTACAGCAAACCCAAAACCCTGAGGATTACCCACAGCAATTGCAACATCTCCAGTGCTTATATATGTACTATCTGCAATAGTTGCCGCAACCGAAATTGTGGTTTTAAGTTGATCAGATGCTATTTTTACAACAGCTATGTCGTTTGCTGCACTATAGCCCACCACTTCGGCATAAATAGGATTATAACTATCGATTAAAGCCACAAAAACCGCATTAGGATAAGAACTTATAACATGATGACAAGTAAGTATATAAGCTTCGCCATTGTGCTTATCTAAACTTATTATCACGCCCGAACCACGACTTGCAACATTAGTAAACATTTGGTTAAATGTAGGAATGTTATCTTTACTGAAGCTTCCGTTATTATTGCTGCCCCCTACACCAATACAAACAGCACTAAGCTTTGCTTTGTTTGCTGCAATCTCGCTTACAGAATCACTAGCATTAATGTAATAGTTTGCATAAATGGTACTACTTGTTGGTTTTGTAAATAAAACCAACATTATAACCGCCGCCGTAATTACTAAAATTAAACTTACAACAAAAAATCCAGTAGTTCCTTTTTTTGAGCTACTCTTAGACGCCACATTATTATAATCTCTGGTTATTGGCGTATTGTCGTATGGTATTTTTCTAGACGAATTACTCATTAATTACTCCGTTTTTAGATATATTTAATACTTTGGATATTTATTTTTAATTAACCTACGTCTTACCATTATAGTATACACTATAATAGCAGCAACAATCAATACAATAGCACTAACTACTATTGTAATCCATGGCGAATTACCAGGCTTTGTTATAGTAATCTGATATTCTTTTGTATACTGCTGTTCGACGCCATTTCTACCAACAGTTGCAGTAACAGTAATTGTGGTTTTACCACGTTTTTTTGCTGTTACTAAAATATTTCCATCTTGCAAAGTTGCATCAGCAATTTTAGTATTAGAACTGCTTACTGTTACATTATTTATATAGTTAGCATAACTACCTTTAACTAAAATATACTCACATGTACTACCAACTTGCATGTCCTTTATACCCGAATTTATATAAAATGGTACAAAATTATTAACAACCACACTTAGAGGAGTGGTCTGCCATTGCCAAACGCCACTATCTGTATAAAGTGCTACTAAAAATTGATATGTGCCAGAATTTTCAAATTTATAACTAAACCCATTATCTAGTAGCCTTTGACTTGTTTTTTTACCTGTTTCTGCCAATGTAATTTCTAAATTAAAATGATAATTATTGGGATTATATGTTAAATAATCAACTTCGCCAATTACTGCATATTTTAAAATGCTTTTTAAGTTAGAAATGTAATAGCTTTCGCCAGTACAATAACTATCAAGAAATTTGTAGTCGACTGCATAAACAAAATAATTTTGCTTTGCACCAAAGCTTATGACATCACTTTTAGCATCTGCTAAATAAGGTGCATAGAAATACGGTATACCCACAACTTCGCTTTCCATTGCGGAAGCATCATAATTTATTTTTAAACCCGTTACCAAACCCAATTCGCCAGTTACTTCGGCGGCGGAAACTGGTAGTTCTAGTAGCATCCAACCATATCTAACATGGCTGGTATCAGAAGTATGATCAATCTCGGTTCTAATTACATCAGAACTTATTTTCCAACTTAAATTAAAACCGTCACCAGTAAGAGACAAAACTAAATCTCTACTATAAACTTCTGTAAAATACACATACACAAACATTGATAAATTAGGGTTAATAAAAATATTATTAACTCCAAAAGTTTTATCTATCTTACCGTCTATTTTATTTGGCGAAATACTAGCACCTTCCATCATACGCTCGGCGTCAAAATCGAAAGGTCGAGTATGACGCAAAACTTCGGTTGTATCGGCATTTTCTACAATATTATATTTGCTTTGGTAATCGTCCTCGGATATAAAGTTTGGAGCAATTAAATACTGTTTAGTTTCCTCGCTAGTAGCGTAGGCGTAACGCGTGCTAGCAGACGCAAAAAGCCCAGCACCTAGTGGCACTGAAAGTACTAACGATAAAATTACTGCTAAAAACTTTTTCACCTATACTCCTTATTTTTTGCAAAAAACATTGCTTTTACTCTGGGATTTTCCAATCTATTGGAGGAATGTTATTTTCCTCCAAAAACTTATTACATTTACTAAAATGCTTACACCCAAAAAATCCACCATATGCAGATAGCGGGCTTGGGTGCACACTGGTTAGCACCAAATGTTTATTTTTGTCTATAAATTTAGTTTTGCTTATGGCATTACGCCCCCAAAGCATAAAAACAATTGGACTTTGCTGCGTGTTTACAATCTGTATAATTTTGTCCGTAAAAACTTGCCAACCATAAGCGGCATGGCTGTTTGGCTTGCCCTCTTCTACTGTAAGTACGGTGTTTAGCATAAGCACACCTTGATTTGCCCAGCTTTGCAGATACCCGTGTTTAGGCTCTATTATACCTAAGTCGTCCTCTATTTCTTTATAGATATTTTTAAGCGACGGAGGAATTGCCACACCTTTATTTACAGAAAAACAAAGCCCATGTGCTTGACCTTTACCGTGATAAGGGTCTTGTCCGAGCATTACCACCTTTATTTGCCCAAACGATGTAGTTTTTAACGCGTTAAATATTTTACCTCTAGGCGGATAAATATTTTTTGTGTTATACTCTTTGTCTAGCTTTGCTATCATTTCCAAAAAGTATGGCTTTTGCATTTCGGCTTCTAACTTTTCGTCCCACGAATTTTTAAAAAACTCCATAATTCACCTATACCAAGTGTAACATAAACTGTCAAAATTCTACAAATAAAATTTATAATTTAATAAAAATCCACCCAATTCAAAGGTGGAAAACTCGATTATTTGTATTTTAGTGGTTTAAGCTTTTAATTTATTTTATTGTTAAGTCTTAACAAAGATTGTTTTTACTTCCTATAACTTTTTAATTCTTCTTTTAAGTTAGCATCTATCCGATAACTGTCGCGACACTTGCTAATGGCTTTATTTTGTACAAATTTGCTTAGTGTTTGGCTTTTAATAAGCTTTAATGTTTGGTCTTTAAACTTTATTATACTAACGCTTATTAGCCAACTTGCCGCCATGTCTACATAGTAAGCGTGGTTTTTAATTATAGGCAGCAACTCTAAAACTTGGTCTATACATTCGGGTTTTAGATAGTAGCACATAAGCATAATCAGCCCCACGCGTGCCGTAAACTCGCTACTACTTGTTGCCATATTTAAAAAATCTTGAAAATATCTGTTGTCTTTATCCTTTTTAAAGACCTTTAAACTACTACAAGTTTGGTCACAAGTTGCCCAGTTGTCTATTCTGGCTATAAAACTTATTAGCATATTGTAGGCTAAATCTATATCTTTAACATGCCCCATAATAAACCCAGCAAGCAAAGTTTCTTCAAAATAATTATCTTTAAGTATGCTAAAATTGCCTTGCAAATCATCATTTGCAAGAGTTTTAGCAAAATCTCTAAGCTCCCCTGTTCTTACACCCAAAATTTTTTGGTTTGTGTTTATTATTTTTTGCTGCCTGTCGCTCGCTAGTAACTTTTGATCTGCCAAACTTCTTAAATTATGTATAATTTGTTTATATTCCATAAAATAATTATATCGCAACTTAAAGTAAATAACCAAATAAAAAAGCAATCTATGCAAACAAAAAACCACAACCTATGGTTGTAGTTTTTTTATAATTTATTTAATTCATTCCAATTAATTAAACAAGTTCAACAATTGCAAGTTGTGCAGCATCACCACGGCGAACTGTTGTTTTAATAACTCGGGTATATCCACCATTGCGTTCTGCATATTTTGGTGCATAATCATCAAACAACTTTTCTATTAGCGGATGTTTTAATCCATTAGTTCGGGCAGCAAAGGCATCTTTCTTTTCGCCTTTTGCACGAACTTCTTGCCTGTCCTCTAGTATTGCTAGAAGTTTTCTTCTGGCATTAAGTTTTTTAGTACCGTCTTTGCTAACTTTTACTGATTTTTCCTTACCTTTTGCATCTTTTGTAACTTTTTCTTCAGTTACAACATCAGCGTAGCCGCTTTTAGCAATGGTAATGCACTTTTCTGCATATTTTGCAGCTTCTTTAGCACGGTCTAAAGTTGTTTCTATTTTGCCATACCAAAGAAGGTCACTAGCAAGGTTACTAATTAAAGCTAATCTTTGATCAGTTGGTTTTCCTATCTTTTTATTGCTCATTACCTTTCTCCTTATTCTTCTTTACTCTTAAGCCCAAGACCAAGGCTCTCTAGTTTATGAATAACTTCGTCTAGCGATTTGCGGCCAAGATTTTTAACTTTTAGCATATCGTCTTCGGTCTTTTTAATTAAATCTTCTACAGTATTAATACCTGCACGTTTTAAGCAGTTGTATGATCGAACAGATAAATCCATATCCTCTATGCTCATAACCATAAGTTTATGAACTTTATCTTCTTCGCGGCTAACAAGTAGACTTGTGTTTGCCATAGATTCTACAAGTTCAACAAACAAGTTTATATGGTCTACAAGTAATTTACTAGCAAGGCTGATAATTTCTTTAGCACTAGTTGTACCATTGGTAGTAACTTCTAAAACAAGCTTGTCGTAGTCTGTATTCTGACCAACACGGGTGTTTTCTACTTCGTAGCAAGCTTTGCGTACTGGCGAGAACATGCTGTCTATAGCAATAAAGCCAATAGGCAAACTCATGTCCTTATTTTTTTCTGCTGGCTCGTAGCCACGACCACGACCAACAACAATTTCCATATCTAATTTAGCATCTGCTTCTAGAGTGCAGATATACAAATCAGGGTTAAGTACACTAACTTCGTCATCTGCAGTTATCATGCTAGCAGTAACAACACATGGACCTTCTGCCTTTAAGTGCAAGGTCTTTTTAAAGTTAGGATCTACAGAAGCGGTTTTTACAGCAAGAGTTTTCATGTTTAAAACAATTTCTGTAACATCTTCTTTAGCACCTTTTAGTGTAGAAAATTCATGTTCTACACCTGCTATTCTAATATTAGTAACAGCAGCACCTGGAAGGCTAGAAAGTAAGCATCTACGAAGTGCATTACCAATAGTTACACCAAAACCACGCTCTAGTGGTTCTAGCACAAACTTAGCATAAGCTCCGCCGTTGTCTTCGATGCATTCGATTCTTGGTTTTTCTATTTGCAACATATATTTGTTCTCCTATAGGACTATTTAGAGTAAAGCTCGATAATTAAGTGTTCTGAAATTGTTAGGTCTATATCATCTCGATTAGGAAGTGCATTAACTTTACCAGTTAATTTTTCGCTATCAAACTCTAACCATTTTGGAACAATAACACGCGAATTTTTAACGCCATCAAATATAACTTTTTTGGTTTTATTTTCTTTAACAGCTATTACGTCACCTACTTTTACACTAAAAGAAGGTATATTAACGGTTCTACCATTTACTGTAATGTGTCCATGGTTGACAATTTGTCTAGCCTGACCACGGCTAACACCTAGTCCTAAGCGATAAACAACATTGTCTAGCCTACGTTCTAACAAACTTAGCATGTTTTCACCAGTTTTACCACGCATACGCTCTGCTTCTTCGTAGTATTTGTGGAATTGTTTTTCGGTTAGTGGGCCATAAGCTCTTTTAACTTTTTGTTTTTCACGCAATTGAGTTAAATATTCTGTAGGTTTTTTACGAGTATTTGGGTGCATCCCAGGATTAACTGGACGACGCTCAAAGGCACATTTTTTAGTAAGACATCTTTCGCCCTTTAAAAATAGTTTAGCACCTTCTCTTCTACATAATCTGCAATCTGCATCAGTATATTTTGCCATTAATCTTCTCCTTACCTAAATTCTTCTTGCCTTTGGTGGACGGCAGCCATTGTGTGGGATTGGTGATACATCACGAATTAGTGTAACTTCTAGTCCTTCGTTAGCAAGACTTCTTATAGCAGATTCTCTGCCATTACCTGGGCCTTTAACATAAACTTCTACACTTTTTAGTCCGTATTCTTTAGCAGCTTTAGCAGCTTTTTCTGCAGCTAGACCTGCAGCAAAAGGAGTACTTTTACGGTTACCGCGGTATCCAAGAGCACCAGCAGAACATGCAGCTAATGCATTACCTTGAACATCGGTAATGGTAACGATAGTATTGTTAAAAGATGATTGAACGTGTACAACACCTTTTTCGATATTGGTTGTAATTTTACGCTTTTTAGTTGTTTTTTTAGCGCCTGATTGTTGTTTTGCCATTTATCTACCCTTCCCCCTTATTTCTTCTTAACCGAGCTATTTCTTGGACCTTTACGGGTTCTTGCATTGCTCTTTGTACTTTGTCCCCTTACAGGAAGACCTTTTCTGTGTCTGATTCCGCGATAGCTACCAATTTCTTGTAGAGCTTTAATGTTCATACCTACTTCTCTTTTTAGGTCGCCTTCTACAACTAAGTGTTTATCAATGTATTCACGGATTTTACCGGTTTCTGCCTCGGTTAAGTCTTTAACTCGAGTGTCTGGATTAATGCCGGTAGCATTTAAAATTTTGTTAGCAGTAACTCTGCCAACGCCGTAGATATAGGTAAGACCTATTTCTACTCTTTTTTCGTTTGGTAAGTCTACACCACCAATTCTTGCCATTGTTTTCCTCCAATAAAAATTGATTTGTTTTTTGTTTAATTAACATTTGGAATGATAATGTTAATTGTTTTGCCCTTTTATTTAAGGGATTTTTGCCAGTATAAGCAAATTGGCTTTTGCCATTTATATTAACGTCTTGGGTAGAAAGACAATCTTTCTAAGCCGCCCCTCGAACATAATTTTCAAATTAATATTAACCCTGAACTTGTTTGTGTTTAGGGAACTTACTGCAAATAACTCTTAGTTTGCCGTTTCTTTTTATAACCTTGCAATTTTCGCAAATAGGTTTTACACTTGGTCTAACTTTCATTATTGTATCTCCTTATCCTAATAATTTTTTATTTGCTTCGCCAAATAATTCTGCCACGAGTTAAATCGTATGGGCTCATTTCAAGTTTAACAGTGTCGCCTTCGTACACATGTATAAAGTTTTTCCATAATTTACCCGAAAGGTACGCAGTTACAATATGCCCGCCTGCAATTTTTACTTTAAAAGTTGCTCCCGGCATAGCTTCTACTACAACGCCCTCGGTTTCGATAACATCGTCTTTACTCAAAATTACCCTCCATTTTTTGGGTTAAAATCTCCACTCCAGTTTCGGTTATAACCACAGTATTCTCGTAGTGGGCACTTGGTTTGCCGTCCTTTGTCCGTGCATCCCAGCCCTTTAGCGATAAGTCCCATGTACCAGCGTTTACCATTGGCTCTATAGCTATGGTCATGCCAGCTTTAAGTTTTATGCCTGTTCCAGCTAATCCGTACATTGGCACATAAGGGTCTTCGTGCATATGCCTGCCAATTCCATGCCCGCCCATACATCTAACAACATTAAATCCATGTTTTTCGGCATGCTTTTGAACAGCTGCACCGATATCACCAAGCCTGCTGCCTTCTTTAAGGTTTGTTATAGCCTCGTAAAAGCACTCTTTAGTGACATCTATAAGTTTTTGTTTTTCTTCGCTGATTTTACCTACAGCAAAAGTTCTTGCGGCATCGCCTTGGTAGCCTTTATAAATAGCCCCGCAGTCTATGCCAATAATGTCGCCTTCCTTTAAAATAATGTCGTCCGACGGTATGCCATGCACAACAACATCGTTTACGCTAGCACAAATACTAGCCGGAAAGCCCTCGTAATGTAAAAAAGATGGTTTTGCACCACGACTTATTATGTAGTCGTGGGCAATTTTATCTAACTGTTTGGTAGATACACCTGGCTTAACAAATTCCCCCACTAGTTCTATTGCTCTAATGGTTATGTCGCCAGCCACCTTCATTTTTTCTATTTCTTTTTGGGTTTTAATAGTTACCATTAATATTCGCCTAAGCCTTTTAGATAATTATTTAAACCTTCGGTTATCTGATTTAATGCGTACTCTTTATTAATATTAGCATTAATTTCTATAACTAACCCCTTACTTCTGTAGTAATCTACAATAGGTAAAGTTTTTTCCTTAAAAGTTTGTAGTCTTTTAAGTATAGATTCCTCGGTATCGTCGTCTCTTACAACATACTTTGTACCACAAACAGAACAATACTCGGGATCACCCGGATAGTTAATGTTATGAATATGGCTGCAATTAGGACATGTTCTTCTGCCCCCAATACGCTCTATAGCCGTTTTAGTTTCTATATTTAAATAAATAACTTTATCTATTTGCGTAATGCCTTCTAATAGTTTAGCTTGCTCCATAGTACGAGGAAAGCCGTCTAGAATAAATCCATTTTGGCAGTCGCTTTTAGATAGCCTATCTTTTAAAACCTCTACAGTAGTCTCGTCTGGAACTAAAGCTCCGGCATCAATAATAGTCTTAACTTTTTTGCCAAGCTCGCTGCCAGTAGCAATAATTCCCCTAAACAAATCTCCTGTAGAAATTGCAGGTATGTTATAAATTTTTGTAAGCTCTTCACATTGAGTACCTTTACCAGAACCCTGAGCTCCCATTATTAATAGTTTCATACACATTATCCTTTTATTAAAGAATATTTTTATGACGCTTCATCATAAGTTGAGCATCTAATTGTTGACTAAATTCTAGAGCAACTGATACAACAATAAGCATACCAGTAGCTGTAAATGCGTTAAGTAAGCTTAATTGACCACCAGCAACTACTCTAAATAGCACAGATGGAATTAAAGCTAAAAATGCTAAGAATATTGCACCAAATAAGGTGATACGTCTTGATACTCTGGTTAGATACTCAGTAGTTGGTTTACCCGGTCTAATACCTGGGATAAATCCACCATTTTGTTGAATATTTAAGCTGACATCTGCAGGATTAAACTGCATTTGAGCATAGAAATATGCAAAAAATAGTATAAGCAATGCTACAAATACAGAATATACTACCGAGCCTGTACCCATCCATTTGCCCCACCAAATTGCAAAGCCACTTTCTGGCCAAAACAATCCAACAATTAGTGATGGAAAGCTTATAATTGCAGTTGCAAATATAATTGGCATAACGCCAGTGCCGTTAACCTTCATTGGGATAAACGAAGATTGCCCACCAAACATTTTGCGTCCTTTTACTTGTTTTGCATATTGAACGGGAATTTTTCGCTCTGCTCCGTCCACCCAAACTATTAATGCAAATAATAGTATTGCTAAAACCATAAATCCAAGTAGTTCCCACAAATAGCTAATGCTAGATGTAAACACACTAACGGTTGCGTTTGCAATAGACTGCATACTGGTAGAAAGTATACCAACGAAAATAATTAGTGATAACCCGTTACCAATTCCTTGAGCAGTGATTCTATCACCTATCCACATTGTAAAGCAAGTACCAGCAACAAGTAATACCATTACCATTGTACCAGTAAGCCATAATAGGTTTTCGCCAAAGATAGGTGATAATGTGTTCTTATAAGCAAGGACAATTCCTAGACCTTGAGCAATTGCAAGTAGTATTGCTACAATTTTGGTAGTTAAGTTAATCTTTTCTCTACCACTGTCACCCTCTTTGCTCCAACGCTCTAATTTAGGAATACCTACAGTTAATAGCTGTACAATAATTGATGCGTTAATGTATGGTGTAACGCCCAGTGCAAAAAATGCTGCGTTAGAAAGCGCACTACCTGTTACCGTATTAAGTAAACTAAGTAGTCCAACACTATCGTTGTCTATAATGCTTGCATAAGTTTCGGCATTAAGCCCCGGAACGGGCAACCAGCAACCAAGCCTATAAACAAATAGTAGTAGTAGCACAATAAGAATTTTCTTTCGTATATCCTTATCTTTTAGTGCACTTGCAAGCGATTTAAACATTATACCACCTCTACCGAGCCACCTGCAGCAGCAATTTTGCTTTGTGCAGATTCTGTAAATTTAGCAGCCTTAACAGTTAGATTTTTGGTTAAGTTGCCATTACCTAAAACTTTTAAACCATAAGGCTCAATTTTTGCAATCATACCTTTAGATTTTAAAAGTTCAGCGGTAACTACAGTACCGTTTTCTAGATTTTCTAGATCGCTAACGTTAATTGTAGTGTAAACTTTTCTCCAATTATTGGTAAAGCCTCTTTTTGGAAGCCTACGAATTAGTGGCATCTGACCGCCTTCAAAACCAGGACGAACGCCACCGCCACTACGAGCATTTTGACCTTTATGACCTTTACCAGAAGTTTTTCCAAGTCCAGAACCAGTACCTCTACCTAGTCTTTTGGTTTTTTGTGTAGAACCAGGTGCTGGTGATAATTCGTGTAATTTCATACCTTTCCTCCTTAAACTTCTTCTACTTTAACAAGATGCTTAACCACAAAAATCATACCTCTTGTGCAAGCGTTATCTGGTTTTATTGTGGTGCTATTAGTCTTTTTTAGTCCTAATGCTTCTAATGTTCTTGTTTGTTTTTGTAATCTACCATAACCGCTTTTAACTAAGGTAATTTTTAACATTTTGCCTTGTTTTTTTGCAGGTTTTGTTTCTGTTTTTACAGCTTTTACTTCGGTTTTAACTTCTGCTTTTGCGGTTGTTGTTTTAACAGCAGAAGCCTTTGCAGTTTCTACTTTAGCAGTAGCAACCTTTTCAGTTGTTTTTGCTGCAGTAGTTTTGCTAGCTGCACTTTTAGCTGTAGTAGCCTTTGCTGTGCTAGCTGTTTTTGTAGTAGAAGTTTTAGCTGCAGGCTTTGAAGCTGTAGCTGATTTAGTTGCTGCAGTTTTGCTAGTTTTTGTTGTTGTTTTAGTTTCTGCCATTTATAAACTCCTCCTACCTAATTTCTTCTACCGATTTGCCACGAATTGCAGCAATTTGCTCGGCACTTCTAAGATTTATTAGTCCGTCAAAAGTAGCCTTAACACAGTTTACAGGGTTGTTAGAACCATAAGATTTGGTTGTAATATCCTTAATACCTGCCATTTCTACTACATCACGAACTGCACCACCGGCAATAACACCATTACCTTCCTTACTAGGCATCATAAGTATTTTTGTAGTTTCAAATCTACCTATAATTTCATGAGGAATAGTTGTACCATCTAACGAAATGTTTACAAGATGATGTTTTGCATCCATAGTTGCTTTTTCTATAGCTAGAGTTACTTCGGCTGCTTTGCCCATGCCAATACCAACTCTGCCATTGCGGTCGCCCACAACAACTACAGCGTTAAAACGCATTTTTCTACCACCTTTAACGGTTTTAGAAATACGATTAACTGCAACCATTTTTTTATCTAGACCATCGCTGACTTTTTCCTGACGATCCTTTCTTGGGCGGCGTTCAAACTTTTTACCGTTTCCACGATTTTGTTTTTCAGCTTTTGGCTTTTCTGTTGCTTCCTCGGTAGCAACTGCATTATTTTCTAATTCTGCCATAACGCCTCCTAAAACTCTAAGCCAGCGCTTCTTGCGCCTTCGGCTAGTTTTTGTACACGACCAGTGTAAATATATCCACCGCGGTCAAATACGACTTTTTTAATCTTTAATTTTTTAGCACGGCTACCAACTAGTTTACCAACTTCGTATGCGATTTCGCTTTTTGTTTTGTTTTCTAGTTTGCCAGCAAGTTCTTTATCTAGGCTAGATGCAGAGCATAAGGTTTTACCTTGCTCGTCATCGATAATTTGAGCATAGATATGAACTGTCGAACGATAAACATTAAGTCTAGGTTGCTCTTTGCTTCCGCTAAGAGTGTTTCTAATACGGTCATGTTTAGCTTTTCTATCTTGATTTTTGTTAGACTTTTTAAACATATCTTACTCTCCTTATTTCTTTTTAGCACCTTTTTTAATTTCTTTTCTTCTGACTGGTTCGTTTGTATAGTAGATACCATAGCCATGATAAGGTTCAACCTTTTTAAGCGATTTAATATCTGCTGCAAACTGACCAACAGCAGTTTTATCTATACCAGATACTACAATTTCTGTCGCTGATGGACAAGTAGCAGTAATACCCTTTGGAATTTCGATGTTTACTGGATGCGAAAAACCAATATTTAAGGTAATTTTGTTGCCGCTAACTGCACATTTATAACCGATACCATTAATTGTTACCGATTTAGAATAACCTTCGGTAACACCTTTAACCATATTAGCAATAAGTGCTCTGTATAAGCCATGTTTTGCTTTAACTTTATTTTCGTCATTTATTCTGGTTAATACAACGTGACCATTTTCTACATCAACATTAATGCACGAAAAGTCTACCCATTGACGAAGCGATCCCTTAGGTCCGGTTACAATAACTTCGCCTTCGGTGTTTTTGTCTACTGTAACACCAGCAGGAATAGTAATAGGAGCTCTACCAATTCTACTCATTTGCTTTCCTCCTACCATACATAGGCGAGAACTTCGCCACCTATGCCTAATTTTCTAGCATTTTTGTCGGTCATAACACCCTTAGATGTACTTACGATGGCAATGCCAAGACCAGATAAAACTTTTGGAAGTTCGTCTGCACCTGCATAAATTTTTAAGCCTGGTTTAGAGATTCTTTTAAGACCTGTTATAACTTTTTCGCCTCTTGTGCCATATTTTAGTTTAATAACAAGATCGGTAAACTTGCCATTTTGAACTTCTTCAAAGGCTGCAATATAGCCTTCGTCTAAAAGGATTTGAGCTATAGCTCTTTTCATTTTAGAAGTTTCCATTGTGCAAGTTTCGTGCTTAGCACCAAGTGCATTTCTAACACGAGTTAGCATATCTGCAATAGGATCTGTAACTATCATTTTTATTCCTCCTTACCAGCTTGCCTTTTTTACTCCAGGAATTTCGCCTTTGTAGGCTAAATTTCTAAAGCAAATTCTGCAAATGCCATATTTTCTTAAAACAGCGTGTGGTCTGCCACAGATAGAGCAACGAGTATAAGCTCTGGTGCTAAACTTAGCAGGTTTTTGCTGTTTATTTACCATAGATTTTTTTGCCATAATCTCTCCTTACTCCTCCTAAGCCTTTTTAAAAGGCATGCCTAACTTAGAAAGTAGGCTTCTTGCCTCGTTATCGGTGTTTGCAGTAGTTATAAAGCAAACATCAAACCCACGGATTTTTTCTATTTTGTCGTATACAATTTCTGGGAAAATTAGTTGTTCTTTAACGCCATAAGCATAGTTTCCTCTACCATCAAATGCATTAGGGTTTAAACCTCTAAAGTCACGCACTCTAGGAAGAGCAATTGCAATAAATTTATCCAAAAATTCGTACATTCTAGTGCCGCGTAATGTAACTTTAGCACCAATTTTTTGACCTTCTCTTAACTTAAAGTTAGCAACAGATTTTTTAGCTTTGGTTACTACTGGTTTTTGACCAGCAATAGCCTCTAATTCTTCTACTGCTAAGTTAAAGCTTTTAGAGTTGTCTTTTACATCGCCCAAGCCCATATTAAGAACAATTTTGTCTAGTTTTGGAACTTCGTTGATGTTTTTATAACCAAACTCACTTACAAGAGCAGGAACAATTTCGGTTTTGTATTTATTTTTTAAACGATTTACTTCTGCCATTTGTTACACTCCTCTTTGAGCTGATTTACCAGTTGTGGTAGATTTTTTAACCGAGCTAGCTTTTGTAGCTTTTACTTCGGTTGCAGCTTTATTAGCTGTGGTTTTAGTAGTTTTGTTAGTAGTTTTTGCTGTAGTTTTAGTAGCAGCAGTTTTAGCAGAAGTACTGTTCACTTCTTCCTTAACTTCAGCGACTGGAGCTTCTGTTTCTGCAGCTTTTACAGTCTTTTTGCTAGCTTTTTTTTCGACTTTTACTTGTCGATCGTCTAAGCTAGCACCGCACTTACATACTCTAACTTTTTTGCCTTCTACTACTTGGTTTTTTACCCTTGTAGCTTTGCCGCATTTTGGGCAAACTGGCATAACGTTAGAAACATGAATAGTGCCTTCTACTTTACGTATTTCGCTCTTATCTTGAGCACTTCTTGCTTTGTGTGCTTTAGAAACAATGTTTACACCTTCAACAACAATTCGGTTAGTTTTAGGAGAAACTTTAAGCACTTTGCCCATTTTACCAGCATCTTTACCAGTAATAACAACTACGGTATCGCCAGTTTTAACATTCATACTTGCCATTTTTTATCCTCCTAAATAACTTCTGGTGCTAGTGAAATAATCTTCATAAAATCTTTTTCACGAAGTTCACGAGCAATAGGTCCAAATATACGAGTGCCTTTTGGTTGTTTTTGGTTGTCTATAACAACAGCAGCGTTATCATCAAAGCGAATGGTAGAACCATCTATACGCTGAACTTCTTTATGAGTTCTAACAACAACGGCTTTTATAACATCGCCCTTCTTAACAGTTCCACCAGGGGTAGCACTTTTTACGCTTGCTACAATAATGTCGCCAACGCTAGCGTACCTACGCTTAGAACCACCAAGAACTTTGATACACATAATTTCTTTTGCACCAGTGTTATCAGCAACTTTTAATCTGGTTTGTGGTTGTATCATAATCTTATCTCTCCTTCGTTATTTGACCTTTTCGACTATTCTTACTAATCTCCAACGCTTGTTTTTGCTAAGCGGACGAGTTTCCGATACTTCTACGGTATCTCCAATAGAACATTCGTTATTTTCATCGTGAGCAACAAGAGTTGTAGTGTGGTTTTGAGTTTTTTTGTAAATTGGGTGTTTAACCTTGGTATGAACCTTTACAGTTATGGTTTTGTCCATTTTGTTACTAGAAACAACACCAATTCTGGTTTTTCTTTCATTTCTCTCTACGTTTTCCATACTTCACCTTAACCTTTTATAGCCTTTTTAGCTGTAGATTTTTTAGCAGCTTTTACTTGAGCGGTAGGAGCTTTGGCAATACCAAGTTCTCTTTCTCTAATAATAGTTTTAACTTTAGCAATATCCTTTTTGCAAGTTTTAAGTTGCATAGGGTTAGCCAAGCTATTGGTAGCGTGAGCGAAACGCAAGTTAAATAATTCCGATTTTAAACTTGCTAGTTTGTCTGCAAGCTCTACATCGGTCATACTTGCAAATTCGTTAGACTTCATATTATTCACCCTCCACTGTATTTTCTAGATCTGCACGGCTTGCAATTTTAACTTTGCAAGGTAGTTTGTGACAAGCTAAGCGAAGTGCTTCTCTTGCAACTTCTTCCTTAACTCCGCCAATTTCAAACATAACTCTGCCTGGTTTTACAACTGCAACCCAAAATTCTGGGTTACCTTTACCGCTACCCATACGGGTTTGAGCAGGTTTTTTAGTGATTGGTTTATCTGGGAATATTTTGATCCAAACTTTACCACCACGTTTTGTATACCTAGTCATAGCAACACGTGCTGCTTCTATTTGATTAGAAGTAATCCAGCAAGGCTCTTGAGCTACAATACCAAAATCACCGTAGTTAATTTTGTTACCTCGGGTAGCCTTACCAGTCATTCTACCTCTTTGAACTTTTCTTCTTTTAACTCTTTTAGGCATCAACATTTTTGTTTCCTCCTACATTTGAGGTTAGGTTGGTTTTACCTAGGATTTCGCCCTTGTAAATCCAAACTTTTACGCCAAGTTTACCATAGATATGAGCTTCTGCAAAGCCGTAGTCTATGTCAGCACGTAAGGTTTGTAGTGGAAGCGAACCTTCTTGATAAAACTCGCTACGAGCAATTTCTGCACCGTCTAATCTTCCACCAACCATAATTTTTACACCCTTAACGCCAGCTTTTTGACATCTAGAAAGGGCTTGTTTCATAGCTCTTCTAAAGCTTACACGAGCTTCTAGTTGAGCACAGATACTTTCTGCTACAAGTTGAGCATCTGTATCTGGAGATTTAATTTCTACAACATTAACTGCAATGTCTTTTTTGGTAAGCTTATTTAATGATGCTTTAATAGCCTCTACTCCAGCACCCTTTTGACCAATTACCATACCAGGTTTACTAGTAAAAAGTGATACTGTAATTTTTTGTGCAGTTCTGTCGATAACTACTTTACTGATAGAATAGTTTTTGTAGTTTTTAGATACAAATTTACGAATGTCGCTGTCTTCTTTAATAAAGCTAGCCATATCGCCTTTATTAGCTATCCAGTTGCTAGTCCAAGCTTTATTAATACCAACTCTCATTCCGTTAGGATTAACTTTCTGTCCCATAATATCCTCCTAAGCCCTTACATCCAAAATCACTGTAATGTGACTGGTTCTTTTTAATATAGAATGAGCTCTGCCCTTGCTAACTGGCTGAAATCTTTTTAAAGTTTGTCCGCCATCTGCAAAAGTTTCTGCTACATATAGGTCAGCTTTGTTTAATCCAAGATTGTTTTCGGCATTAGCAGCAGCACTTTCTAATACTTTTAGCACAACTTCTGCACTTGTGTTAGTCATATTTTTTAGTATTGCTGCAGCATCAGCGTAGTCTTTTCCACGGATGACATCTAGTACAACTCTAACCTTACTTGGGGCAATTCGTACATATTTAGCAACAGCTTTTGCACGTTTATCGCGATTAGCTGCAATTTTTTCAGCTTTTTGTCTTTGTCTGGTTGCCATTATTTTTTGCCTCCTGTAGTTTTAGCACCCTTATGACCTTTAAAGGTACGAGTTGGTGCAAATTCGCCTAGCTTGTAACCAACCATTTCTGAGGTAATGTATACAGGAACATGTTTTCTGCCGTCATGAACAGCTATAGTGTGTCCTATCATTTCTGGAACAATAGTTGATGCTCTAGACCAAGTTTTAATTGGTTGTTTTTCGTTAGCCGCATTAAGTGCATTAACCTTTTTAAGTAGGCTTTCTGCTACAAAAGGGCCTTTTTTAATACTTCTACTCATTGTCCATCCTCCTAGTTGATTCTCTTAACAATAAATTTGTTAGAACGATTTTTCTTTTTTCTTGTCTTTAAGCCAAGTGCAGGTTTACCCCATGGAGTCATAGGACCAGCGTGTCCTACTGGAGATTTACCTTCACCACCACCATGTGGGTGATCTACTGGGTTCATTACAGATCCACGAACGGTAGGGCGTACTCCCATATGACGTTTGCGACCTGCTTTACCAAGGCTTACAATTTCATGTTCGGTGTTACCAATTTGACCAATTGTAGCACGACAGGTAACAGGAACTTTTCTCATTTCGCCTGATGGCATACGTAAAGTTGCATATTTACCTTCTTTTGCCATGTACTGAGCACTGTTACCAGCACTACGAGCAATTTTTCCGCCACGTCCCGGTTGAAATTCGATATTATGAACCACCGAACCAACTGGAATGTTTTCTAGTGGTAAGCAGTTACCAACTTTAATTTCTACACTAGAGCCACTCATAATTGTGTCTCCAACAGCTAGCCCTAAAGGTGCTAAAATATAACGCTTTT
This sequence comes from uncultured Clostridia bacterium, assembly GCA_947054085.1. Taxonomy (GTDB): domain Bacteria; phylum Bacillota; class Clostridia; order Christensenellales; family UBA1242; genus RGIG4790. The sequence goes on from CAMRVD010000003.1 coordinate 18,929, forward strand.
CGCCATCTACATAATGTAAAAGAGCGATATAAGCACTTCTGTTTGGATCGTACTCTATGCTTGCAACTTTTGCAGGGATATTATCTTTATTTCTTTTAAAATCTATAACTCTATACTTTTGACGGTTACCACCACCAATATGACGAACAGTTATTCTGCCATAGCTATTACGACCACCAGATTTTTTAACGGTATCTAGTAAGCTTTTTTCTGGGGTTTTAGTGGTAATTTCTTCAAAAGAAGGAGTGGTCTTAAATCTTTGACCAGCGCTTGTCGGCTTAAATCTTTTTAATGCCATAATTTCTCTCCTCTCTTTTATTAAGATAAGCTATCAAAGAACTCTATAGATTTACTGTCTGCGGTTAGTTGAACAATCGCTTTTTTGTAAGAACCAGTTAGTCCTTGATACTTTCCTTGTCTTTTAATTTTTCCGTAAACATTTGCGGTGTTTACACTTTTTACTTTTACTTTAAAAATTTCTTCTACAGCCTGTTTAATCTGAGTTTTATTAGCATTTTTTGTAACTTCAAATGTATATTTTTTGTTAGCAAAATCTGCATAAGTTTTTTCCGACATAACAGGTCTAATTATAATATCTTGAGCAAACATTATTTAAGTGCCTCCTCTATTTGTTTAAGAGCATCTTTTGTAACAACAACTTTGTCTGCTACTACAACGTCGTAAGTATTAACTAGGTCAGCAGTTGTAACATTAACCTTATCTAGGTTGCCACTTGCTCTAACAACGTTTTCGTTAACGCCATTAGTTACAACTGTAACGCGTTTTTCTAGTTTAAATGTTTCTAGAACACTCACCATGCTCTTTGTTTTTCCGTCAAGTTCTAGACTATCTAAAACAATAACATTTTTGTCTTCTAGTTGTTTAGATAGTGCACTAGTAAATGCTAATGCTTTTACTTGTTTGTTGATTTTTTTAGAAAAATCTCTTGGTTTTGGAGCAAATACAACGCCACCATGTGTCCATTGTGGGCTACGGATAGAACCTTGACGAGCTCTTCCTGTACCTTTTTGCCTCCAAGGCTTGCGTCCACCACCACGAACTTCGGTTCTGGTAAGTGTACTTTTAGTTCCTTGTCTTTGGTTAGCAAGATAACTTACTACTACCTGATGGATTGTAGCTTCGTTATAAGGAACTTTAAACACAGAATCAGCAAGAGTTAATTTGCCAACTTCTTCGCCAGTTTGTTTATATACTTTAACCTGCATTATTTTTTCCTCCTTGCATTACGCTTTTACAGCCGAGCAGATTGTAACAATGCTGCCCTTAGCGCCAGGAATAGCGCCTTTAACTAAAAGAAGATTACGCTCCTTGTCGACTTTTGCGATTTCTAGATTTTGAATAGTAACTTTTTCGTTACCATAATGTCCTGGCATGTGGTGATTTTTAATAACTCTAGAAATACTAGAAGACGCACCAATACTACCAACTGCTCTATGAACTGGTCCGTTACCATGAGTCATTCTGTGACGTTGAGCATTCCATCTAACGATGTTACCAGTAAATCCACGACCACGAGTGTAGCCCGATACATCTACTTTGTCGCCAACGTTAAATACACTGCAAGTAACTGTTGCACCAAGTTCTAGATTAGTGTCTAACTTAAATTCTTTTAAATATTTTTTAGCAGAGATATTTGCTTTTTTAAAGTGACCAGCTTGTGGTTTTGTAACTCTACTCTGTTTTTCGTCCACAAACGCAAGTTGAGTTGCATTGTAGCCGTCTTTTTCCTCTGTCTTTACTTGAGATACATAGCAAGGACCTGCTTCTACAACGGTAACAGGAATAACTGTGCCATTATCTGCAAATAGCTGGCTCATGCCAATTTTTTTGCCAAGTATAGCTTGTTTCATTTAATTTTCCTCCTGTTTCCTTATAGTTTAATATTAATATCTACCCCCGCTGGCAAGTCGATTTTCATAAGTGAATCCACTGTTTTTGCCGATGGGTTAAATATGTCGATAAGTCGTTTATGAGTTCTCATCTCAAATTGTTCTCTACTGTCCTTGTGTTTGTGTACCGATCTAAGGATAGTTACAACTTCCTTTTCGGTAGGCATAGGTACAGGACCAGATACCTTTGCGCCTGCTTTTTTAGCAGTTTCCACAATTCTTGCTGCCGCTTGGTCTACAAGGTTGTGGTCGTAAGCTCTTAGCTTAATCCTAATTTTTTGTGTTGCCATAAATTTCCTCCATTATTATTTACCAGTTCTTTTTGCCTTGAGTGCTGCTACCTCCATAATCTAGCAAAAAGATACTGTCGCCCCGCTCTCTTTGGCAGTGCAATTGTCCGCAAAAGTTATCCCTGTAGGTAGGTAACCTTCTGCTTCTTCCCTTTTAGCGTTTTGGTTTGCCCAACCGACTTGCTGTACATAAATGCAACTAAATAAGTTATAAATTATATACAAGTAGTATCGGTCAAAAGGGCATAATACCCCCTAGACGCTATAACAGCTTTTATATAATACTACACACACGGGTGCGTGTCAAGACTTTTTTACAAATTAATTTAAATTTTTTAATAATATTTTTTACATTAAAAAAGAGAGCAAATTTGCCCTCCTTTTTGTTATACATTTGTCCTAGATACAGAAATATAAATTGTTACATTACTATTTGATGTTATATTCATAGACGCTTCAAAGTAGCCATTAGTACTTTCACTAGGATGAACCGAACCTAAACTACCGCTTCCACTACTTGTACCAGCTTTTAATGTATCATAAGTTTCTCCGCTACTACTTTCATCATAATATAGTTTTTCTGCTCCAATTTTAAAGCTTTTAGGGAGCTCAACAGAATATACACCAGATGAATTTACTAACTCGTATAGATAATATTTTACACCGCCAATAGAGTAATATATTTTATAACTATTTGCAATATATTTATCTACCCTAAATGTAACAGTTATAGAATCTTTTACAAATACAGCAGTTATGGTCATATTGCTAGTTACTTTATTTGTACTCATACTCCAATTACTAAATTTATAACCCGTTTTAGCAGTCGTTGTTATAGTGTTTCCATTTACAAATAGAACACTTCCTGCGGTAGTTATAGATGTATTATATGGAACGCCTGTTACAGTAGTTTTACTAACAGTACCCATAACAGAGCTATTTGAAGTAATTGTTACTATATAAGTCAATTGTGTAAATACTGCAGTAATCGTCGCCTCTCCTGTAAGAGTAAATTGACCAGTGGTATAATTAGTTCCGTTTATATTCCAATGTGAGAATTTATAGCCAGTGTTTGCAACAGCGTAGAAGAGTTCGTCATCACCAGTTCTTAATTGAGAGCCACTAATTTGGAATACATCTCCATGTGCACCATTATACTCTAAGCTAGAACCTGTTTGACCATTAGTATCCCAATTTAAATACCCATAGTCTGCATGATTAACTTCGAACCATAGATCGTAGAATATCGGTGAAAAATTAGCTGTGATTGTACGATCTTCTGCAATAACGCCACTAGTGTTACCACTCCAACTAGTAAATCTGTAACCTGTTTTAGGTGTTGCAGTAACCAAGTTATTATAATGTAAGCTAATAATATTGTCTCTTATTACAATACTATCATAATCATCGTGACGTACTCTAAACGTTGCGGTAGATAAATTAGTGCCTCCTAAATACGGTCCGCCTATAGTACCATAATTACTATTATTAACCTTAAATGTAATGGTATATAAACTAACAACTTCTGGTTCTATACTAATATAACCCGTAATTGTTCCACTACTTGGTACTCCACTAGAAATTACATATTTTGTATTGTCGTACTGAGCTCCGTAAATTTCCCAAGTAGAGCCATAAAGTATTTGATTATCATAAAAATCATATACATAGCCTTTATCTACGCCATTAATTTTTATACCAAATTTTACTCCAGAAACACCGTCACCTTTTTCTTCGCCATTTAGTATAGGGTTTAAGTCTACCGCATGCCTAGTATGCTCCATAACAAGGTAGTTGGTTTTACGAGTAATACTGGTTGTTCTACCTGCTGGTAAAGACAATACCGACAAGTACGTTTTAGCACTGCTAAGATATGTGCTATTTGTGCTATAAGCAATATAACTACTTGCTTTATCACCATCGTCAAAGCTTGTTAATGTACTCTTTTGTACTGTATATGTTTTAGTAAGAGTAGTATTTACATTTATATAAATATTTTTGTTTAATCCAATTGCACCAGAGTTAGAACCGTTATTAGATGTAAAGTTAGAGTTTAAGTTGAATGTACCCTTTTCTATATAGATATTGGTTACATTTGCACGGTTTGTACTAATTGTTGCGTTACCGCTTATTGTAAAAGTACCATCAACAATTCTGATATTTTGAGTTCCCCAACTAGATTGGTTGTTAGTTATATACCCACCAGAAACATCTAATGCTCTATTAGAATATATTCCTCCGATAATACATTTTGTTGCGTCACCATTAGCGGTTATATTACCACCAGAAATTCTAGTAGTTCCCGCGTTATAAATTGCACCACCAGTTTCGGCATTGTTACCAGAGATTGTTCCGCCTGTTATAGTTAGCGAACTTGTGTTATGTATTGCACCACCTCTTGTAGCAATATTGCCACTTATAGTACCTCCACTAATAGTTACACCTGTTGCTACAGATATACCAGCACCTTCTGAAGCCCTATTATTTTTTATTTCGGTAGTACCACTAATTGTTACAGTTCCATCAACTCTAATTCCACCACCAGCAGATGTACCAGTATTATTATTTATTTTACCCCCACTAATTTGGTTGCTGCCGGAGGTTTTAATCATCAACCCACCACCAACAGTAGCAGAAGAGTTGTAAGATATTTCACCACTAGTCATGTTTATAACGCCATAGCTATACACACCGCCACCACTCCAGTCTGTAGTAGCATTATACTTAATGAGAACGCCTTTTATATTTAATTTATCGGTTGAGTCATTAGAATATATTCCACCACCACCCGGTGCTAAGTTGTAACTAATCGATCCCCCATTAAGGTTAAGGGTTGCACCACCAGCACAACCTATACCACCGCCGGCATTACTGCACCAGTTGCTTCGGGTACTTTCGGTTGCCGCACTTGTTACGTTTGCATTACCTATTGTTCCACCTGTAATAGTTAGGGTTGCACCTTTTATAAATAAACCGCCACCCATATTGGTATACTCTAGCCCCAAGCCCGAACCATTTTGTGCTTTGTTGTTATAAATTTGACCGTCACTTATGTTAACAGCACTCTGTGCATATATACCGCCACCACAACCAGAGCTGTTATTTTTAATTTCGCCACCGCTCATACTAAACGAACCAGTGCCAACGTATACTCCGCCACCTAGTTTAGTTGCAGAGTTATTTTCTATTATGCCAGATTTAAATATAACACTAGTTCCAGAGTTATATTGAATACCACCGCCATGTTCCGCTGTTTGGTTATTCTTAATTGTTACACCGTCAAAAGTGGTATCGCCATCGATACAAACACCACCTGCTCCACTATTAGCAGAGTTATAGGAAATTGTACCTCCACTAAAAACATTGCCAGCGGTTTTTACAATTATGCCACCACCCCAGCCGTTTGCACTGTTATGGTCTAGAGTTCCACCAGACATAGTTACTACACCAAAGGCGTAGATAGCTCCACCGCTTGCTGCACTTTTGTTGTATTTTGCCACAAATGGGTCGGTTATGTTTATTTTATCTATTGCACTTTCCGAAAATACGGCTCCTCCTGCTTGCATACTTACATTGTGTGCAATTGCTCCACTATGCAGGTTTAGTGTAGAGCCTTCCTTTATGTATATAGCCCCACCGTGCTCGCCCGATTTATTAGAAAAATCTGTACTTGTAGCACCTGTTGTTCTAGAGCTATCGCCAATTTCGCCACCAGTCATATTAATGGTAGCGTTGATTGAGTATATCGCTCCGCCATTGCCTTTTGCACTATTTTCATGAATACTGCCTTGTTTAAGGTTTAACGTTCCGCCGTTTAAAAATATTGCCCCCGCTTCATCTGTCGAATTATTGCATGCAATTTCTGTACCGGCTATGTTTATCGTCGCTTCCCAGCCATGAATACCAGCACCCGCACTACCACTATTCCAGTCTATTAAACCACCATTTAAATTTACGGTTCCATTTTTTCCAACAAATATTCCGCCACCATTACCTTCTGTTTCTCCATTGCTATTTTTTACTGCATTGTGATAAACATGGCCGCCATTCATGTTTAACACTCCATCTACGGTCATTCCGCCGCCATGTTTTTCGGTAACAGCATTGTTTTTTATCCAACCACTAGTTAATGTAAGTGTAGAGCCAGACTCGACAAAGATTCCTCCAGCAGTCTTGGCAATATTGTGCGAAATCATGGTTCCTTTTATCTCTACATTGCTAGCACTGGCAATACTAAGTCCGCCGCCTAAATTTGCTTTGTTACTGTAATTTTCTAGGTCGGCAATGGCATCACCACTATTATTTACTCCAATTACTCCACCACTAAAGGTGCCAGTACAAGATTCTAATCTTACACCGCCACCATTTTGCCCAGCAGTGTTATTACTAATTTCGCCACTAGTCATATTAATGGTAGAGTTGCTTGAGTATATCGCTCCGCCCATACAAGTAGCATAGTTGTTTTGCATTTTTATATTGCCACTAATATCTAGTTTTGATTCTCCAGCAATATACACAGCTGCACCATAAGCAGCGTAGCAATTTTTTATTGTTCCGCCAATAATAGTTGCTGTTCCGCCGCCAATATAAATTGCTCCGCCACCAGTGTCCTCAGCTTCCGAAAGCGACTGACAATTAATAAATTCACAACCAGTAACAGTTAAATTTCCTGTATTAGTTTTCACAGCACCGCCACTACCACTAGTAGTAAAGTTGGTAAATTTTAGATTTTCTAGTATCAGAGTACCGCCAGTTTGGTCTATTGCTCTTCCTGCCCTATATGTTTCGCCATTCAATTTAGGAGTATATTCCTTTATGGATTTTCCTCCGCTTAGGGTAAATGTTCCTTTATTTAATTTTAGTATTTGCCCATTTTTTTCTGATGTGTCAGTTAGTGTTGCAGTTGATGCTAGGCTTGCAGACATTAGCAATGTGCTATTGTTGCTTGTTTGTTGTTCGCTATCCCCTATACTAAACACGCAGTTCTCTACATTTAATGTTTGGCTGGTTCCTGTTACCAACTCGCCCAAGGTGTAGTTTGCATCCCCGCTGGTTTCTATCTCTACTTTTTTGTCACCATCGTCCACTACAGCCAACACTTTACCGTTATTGTATGTGGCAGATATGGTAGTTGCTATATTAGCCTTAGTAAAAGTGGCAGTTTCTGCATAATCACATACAGACAATACACTGCGTGCAAAATTAGACGAACTTTGTTCGTCTTCTTTTATAAAGGTTATATTTAGTTCCCCTTTGGCATTAAATCCAAAAGTATTTGCTAATCCTGTTTTTGTAAAAGATAAGTTTAAATTAATATCCGAATCATGGGTATTTGGCAAATCATTTAATATAACATATGATGTTTTGTTGTTTACCATACTTGCGGCGTTATTGCAGGCATCGTCTGCATAAGTGCCGCACTCCTCTATCTCGGCGTAAACTTTGTTTCCATTTACAATATAATTGCCAGTGTATTCTTCTGGCATTACGTAGTTTAAACTATGGATAGTATTTTTACTGTTTGTTTTATTACAGTTTAAAGTTCCTATCCCTCCACCTAAGCACAATACAAGGGCAAATAGTATGCAAATTATACTAAGTTTACTTTTTTGTATTATTTTTAACACTTACTTTGCCCTCCTTTGTTGTTAGTTTGGTTTTGTTTGCTGGTTTTTAATCTAAATATATTTATATATTACTAAAAAAGTTTCAAAATAGCAAATAAAAAACGACCTTTTAATCGTTTAAATAGAATTAATTGTATAAAATAATTTACCCATTTAAAAAAAATTAATAGCATAAGGAGCAGTCTAAAGAAAGATACAAGAGCTTAAAAATTAGATAAAATACAAGCAAAATAAAAAAACAGGCTAGGATTTTACTTTAACGTAAATGACGTAGTCTGTTTTTTTAATTTTCTGCAATAGTTCGCAAATTATTGGGCTCTATACATTACTTTAATGCCAGGTCCCATAGTCCCTGCTACAGATATACTCTTAAAATAAGTACCTTTAGCAGCTTGTGGCTTAGCTTTTGCAAGAGCATCTATAACTGCATCGTAGTTTTCTTTAAGTTTGGCTGCACCAAAACTCTTTTTACCAATAACTACGTGGATAATACCAAATTTGTCTAGACGATACTCTACTTTACCAGCTTTGATATCTTTTAAAGCTTTTGCAACGTCTGCAGTAACTGTGCCGCTCTTTGGGTTAGGCATAAGACCGCGAGGTCCAAGAATACGTGCAATACGACCAACTAGTCCCATCATGTCTGGGGTGGTGATGCAGGCATCAAAACCTAACCAGTTTTCTTTAACGATTTTGTCGATCATATCTTCTGCACCAACAAAATCTGCGCCATTAGCTTTTGCAATATCGGCTTTGTCGCCTTTTGCAATTACTAAAACTTTAACCGATTTACCAGTACCATTAGGAAGAACAACGCTTCCACGAACTTGTTGGTCTGCGTTTTTAGGGTCTACACCTAGTTTAACATGAAGTTCGATAGTTTCATCAAACTTAGCGGTGCAAGTTTCTACAGCAAGAGAAAGTGCATCTTCTACTTCGTATAATTTTGTGCGTTCTACCTTAGCGGCAGCGTTTACATAATTTTTACCGTGTTTCATATGCTCCTCCCTATTCTTCTACTGTAATGCCCATGCTACGAGCAGTACCTTTAACCATGCTTTCTGCAGCTTCTAAGCTCGCAGCATTAAGATCTGGCATCTTTGTTCTTGCAATTTCCGATACCTGAGCTTTGGTTAATTTTCCGACTTTATCTTTGTTTGGTTTTGCGCTTGCAGCTTCTAGACCAAGAGTCTTTTTAATTAAAACTGCAACTGGTGGTGTCTTTAACTCGAAAGTAAAAGACCTATCTTGGTAGATAGAAATAACAACGGGAATAGTTAAACCTGCATCTTTAGCAGTCTTCTCGTTAAATTCCTTAACAAACATGCCAAGGTTGATGCCAAAAGGTCCCAATCTAGAACCTACTGGCGGAGCGGCAGTTGCTTTGCCAGCTGGAAGCTGCATTTTTACAACGGCCTGAATTTTTTTGACTGGTGCCATATAATTCTCCTTTGCGTACGACGACGCAATGTGGTGTAATTGATGCGCTAAAATTTCACATCTCCCACTCATATATTACAAGGGATAAACCCTTAGTAACCAAAGTAATTTTTGCGAATATATTTTATTACATATACTCTACAAGTTGTCTTTTATAACAATGTTAGTTTTTATTAAAAACCATGCGTTAAGATCCATTCGACTACATGTTAATGTGCTACCAGCACATGTAACATTCCGCTCAGGACGACGCAGGGTTATTCATTGCCTTTTGTACAAAGCAAAAAGTAAGAATTTAATACTGGGCAATGCACATGATTATTAGACGCACGCGAATTTAGTAATCTAAAGAGCGTGGGCAAAAGCAAGCATATGCCGCATAGCGATAAGTGTAAGCCTTAAAGAACTTCGATTTGGTCGAAGTCTAACTCCACCGGAGTAGGTCTACCAAACATTTCCACACTAACTCTGCATTTTTGGTTAGCAGCATCTACGCTTAAAACCTCGCCTACAAAGTTTTCTAATGGGCCAGATATAACTTTAATTTTGTCGCCAACATTAACTTTAATGTCGATAGTAACTTTTTCCAGCCTCATTCTACGAATTTCTTCGTCGTTTAGTGGAAGCGGTCTTCCTGCAGGGCCAACAAAGCCCGTAACACCACGAGTGTTAACAATACTATGCCACAAGCTATCGCGATAACGCATTTTTAGTAGAACATAGCATGGGTACATCTTGCGTTGAACAACTTTCTTTTTGCCATTTTTTTCTTCTATTACGTCTTCCATAGGAATACGTGCTTCGATAATATCATCTTGAAGCCCTTGGTTTTCTACAAGCTTATTTATGCCCTCTACAACCATATTTTCGTAGCCTGTAAAGGTATGAATGATATACCATCTTGCTTCTTCTTTTTCTGCCATAAATTTATCCTTTTACTAAATATTCATTATTAGCGAAATTAGCCAGCTAAGTAAACTGTCTATTCCAAAAACGACCAAGCCAAAAACTAGCACAACAGCCAGAACCATTCCTGTGTTTTTAACAACAGCACCAAACTTTGGCCAAGTGACTTTTTTAAGTTCACTCATGGTTTCTTTAGTTCTGCTACGCTTAGGCTTAGAATTTTTAACCTTTTTGTTAGCTTTTTTATTTTTTGCTAAGGCTTTTTGGTTATTTTCTATGCCGAGTTCTTTAGTAGAAGCCTCTTTTTTAGCCATATTATGCTCCTTAATTTATGTTTAAACTATTTTGTTTCTTTATGAGCTGTGTGTTTTTTGCAGAATGGACAATATTTATTTAGTGTAATTCTGTCTGGATCATTCTTTTTGTTTTTGTAGTTATCGTAATTGCGTTGTTTGCATTCTGTGCACTCTAATGTAATTTTAGTTCTCATTATTTTTCTCTCCAAAAAATTAACACCTCGACAATTCGGGTGCTAAGTAAATATAACATACATTAAATTGATTGTCAATAAAAAGGCTAAAATTTATTTAGTTTTTTTATTACATAATCTTAGTGCTGATATAAATTAATAAAAGATACTACGACTCGTCGGAGCCCTTGTACTGGTTTATAGCAATTTTATTAATTAAAATTGCCTGTATTGGTGCAAGGGCTCCTCCTCTTCCCCATACAGTTTAAATAAACTTATGGGGGCCCCGTAAACTATGACACTTGCATAAGTATTTCGCCTCTCTGGACGACATAAGCGAATTCTCTTGCAATACACATATTATAGTGGCAATGTAGACTGTGCTTCTAAAGTTAAAGGATCTGCAATATTTTTGTTGTTAACATAGTCAAAGTACCCGCGTGATGCTATCATTGCGGCGTTGTCGGTACAAAGCCCAATGCGTGGACAATAAACTTCTGCCCCAATTTTTGCCGCCTCTGCCTTCATAGTTTCGCGAAGTGCCGCGTTTGCCGAAACTCCACCCGCAAGCACAATTTTGTAGTAACCATAGTTTTTGCAAGCCTTTACGGTTTTTTCTACAACTTGATCAACTGCCTCTTTTTGAAAGGACGCACAAACATCGGGGATACTTACCACTTCTCCTCGCTGATCTGCGTTATGCAAGTAATTTATAACTGCGGTTTTAAGCCCGCTATAACTAAAGTTGTATCCGTTTTTGTCGTGAGGCTTTGTTATAAACTTTATACAAGGAGTGCCTAGTGCTGCTTGTTTTTGTATGTTTGGCCCACCTGGATACTCTAGCCCACACTCGCGTGCAACCTTATCAAAGGCTTCGCCAATAGCGTCGTCGGTAGTCGTACCTATAAGCTTACGAGTTACAAAGTCGGTTTGCTCTACAAGTGCAGTATGACCACCAGACACAATTAAGCAAACAAACGGAGGCTCAAGTTGATTAAATTCTATATAATTTGCACAAATATGCCCCTCTATGTGATTTACCGCAATAAGAGGCTTTCCAGTAGAATAAGCAAGAGCTTTTGCAAAGTTTACGCCAACAATTAACGCACCAAGCAAGCCTGCACCATAAGTTACAGCAATAGCATCGATATCTTTTAGTGTCATATTTGCACGATTTAGACATTCTGTAAGTGCTCCGTCTATGTTCATAACATGATTACGGCTAGCAATCTCTGGCACAACACCACCATAGAGTTTATGAATATCTATTTGGCTTGCCACTACATTTGCAATAACCTCTCTGCCATTTTTTACTATAGCAATACCCGTATCGTCACAGCTGCTCTCGATACCTAAAATGTATATGTCTTTATTATTTTTCTGCTCTTGCATTTTTGTTTCCTTAACTAATCATTTTTATTTTTAAAAACCAGCATAGCACTAATAAAATCTGCAATTTCGCCATCTAAAACCGCAGTTGTATTACTAGTTTCGTACCCAGTTCGGTGGTCTTTTACCATATTATAAGGGTGCAATACATAACTTCGGATTTGACTGCCCCACTCTATTTTTTTGTCGCTACTTTTTTGGCTCATTTTTTCTTGTTCGCGTTTATTTTCCTCAAGTTCTATAAGTTTACTTTTAAGCATTTTTAACGCAAACTCTTTGTTTTGCAGCTGGCTTCGCTCGTTTTGACACTGCACAACTATTCCTGTTTTTAAATGAGTAATACGAACTGCACTTTCGGTTTTATTTACATGCTGACCGCCAGCACCACCGCTACGATAAGTATCTATCTTAATATCTTCGGGCAAAATCTGAATATCAATTTTTTCTTCTATTATAGGCGTAACATCTACGCTTGCAAACGAAGTATGCCGGCGACTGTTTGCATCAAATGGCGAAATCCTAACAAGTCTATGTACACCCTTTTCGTTAATTAAATTTCCGTAAGCATGCTTTCCACTAAAAGAGATACTTACACTTTTAACTCCAGCACCTGTACCATAAAGTTTATCTACTTCTTTTACTTTGTAACCCATAATTTCGCCATAGCGAATATACATGCGTTCTAGCATTTCTGCCCAATCCTGAGCCTCTTCGCCCCCTGCTCCCGAATGGATTTCCAACACACAATTACAGTTGTCCCATTTTCCTTTGTATAAAGTTTCTAAATGTAACTGATCGATCTTTTTTTTAATTTCTTGCAAACTCTCGATCACATTAAGTTCTGCCAACTCCGTTTCGCTAAAACTTTCCACGCAAAATTTTATATCGTTTATATTTTTAACAAGCAAATCTATTGTATCTAGTAGTTCCTGTGCAGATTTTTTTTGGGCAGCAAGTTTTACAGCCTTTTCTATATCTAAATAAAAGTCCTGATTGCTTTCTTTTTTAGTTATTTCGGCAAGTTCTTGCTTAATGTTATCTACATTTATAGTCTTTAAAATTTCGTCTAGCTTATTTTGTATTTGCTTAAGAAGTTCCTTATAATCCATAATTTAAATTATAACACCTTAAAAAACTTTTTACAACAAAATAAAACATACAAATAAATTGATATTATTGCCAATAAACAATTTATAAATAAATGAAATTAAAAAAGTATATTAATATGTAGAAACTTTAATTAAGGCTATAAAAAATAGCCCTATTAGAGCTATTTTTATTATTTACATTTCCAGACTACTAATTTCGTAAGCTTTTTGTTTATTAATTTTAGCAAGTTCTTGTTCGTCAATAAGTTTTTGAATTTTTGTTATACGTTTATTTTCTCTTTCTATTTTGCCGGCTTCTCGTTTTTCATCTTTATTTAATAAAGAATTCTTTATTGTAAATAATTTCCCACTAAACCTATCAAACAAACTAGGGTTTTCTATACGTTTTTTAAATTTTGCAATCTTTTTATTCGATTTATCAGCAATATTTTGATTGTATTCTTTTATTGTTTGATTTTTTAACCAATTGCCATAATCTAAACAATTGTCGCCAATATCTAATATCAAAGCTTCTAAGTTAAGTTTATCGTACTTTTCGCCTTTAATTGTACTTGAGCTGTAATCAAACGGTAAATATTTATTGGACGAATCTTTAACTTTACCTTTTAAATATTCCATTATTTTGCCAAAGGTTTGTGAACTTTTTACTTGATTTATATTACTTTTTTCGGTTATCCCAAATAATGCACAAAGATGTGCAGCTTCTCCTTTTTTAGTATCGTTAAAAGTATAAGCATCATTATTAGGGTTTGTTGTTGTTAAAACACTAAGAGTTCCCGCTACGTAATTGGCAATATTGTCTTTATTGAAAAATTTATTAGACAAAGCATTAATCGAGTTTGTAACTACATTTCCGTAAGTAGTTTCGCCTTGTTTTATAGCCTCTGCAATTTGACCTTGAACTTTAGCTTTATTATCAGCTTTTTCCTTATACGTAGATAGTTCATCTCCTAGTTTTTCTGCAAAATTTTTGTAACCTATTTCGGATTTTGCATCTTTAAAACTCATTTTAGGAGCATCTATAAATGGATCTTTTGGTTTTGTGGTTGTGTAAAAATCGTATATTTTATCTACTGCATCATCCAAAGAAATTTGATTATCTTCGCTTGTTTTTTCTGTAATCTTTAAGTCGTCTATAAATTTTAGATCGTTATCTAAGACTGCATTTTTAATACAAAGCTTTGCAGCCTCCGGGGTAAATATGGTGGTCATTTCTTTAACAATAGCACCACCCTTGTTACTTTCAAATTCGTCCCAAGATTTATTAGTAGTTTCTATTTTAGAGTTAATAATGTTAACAATTTCCTTATTAACATCTTCTGGAGATAATACTATAAAGTCTTTTTCTCCTTTTAATGATATATTAGTTTCTACAATTTTTGTAATATCTTTTTCTTTATCTTTATTGTAAAAATCTGTTATAGATTTTACACCATCTTTTATTAAGATTAATGATTCTTTCTTTTTATCTTCTGGTAAATTTTCGATAATTTCGTCAGAAAGCTCTAATTGATTTTTTACAAACTCGACAATAGCATTGTTAATAACATTGTTATCAATAAACATACTAATATCATTGTCTACATAAGCTCGGTCGTTTTTGTGTTTTTCTTTAAAAGATGCAATAATATGCCTAAAACTAAAGTTGTTTTGTAGCCTTTCTGGCTTAAATTGACTATCTAAATTATTAAATGTATTTCTAGCTTCTTCTACTTGCTTTTTGTCTGCAGTATTTTTGTCTACTAATTCCTTAACTCCACTATTAACCGCATTTAAAATTTCCGATGCGTTATAATTTTTAGTTCCCTCTAATGTTACATTTGGTATTTGTTTGTAATCGGCTGTTTCTTTGCTACCAAATTTGCCAAAAACATCGTAACTTCTTTTTACATTTATTTTATTGTTTATAAAGTTTTCAACCGACTTTGTAAAATCGTCTGGTCTACGTTGATTAATTATATCTAATAGTTGCTTTGCTTCATTTTCTGCAGCATTTTTTTGCAATTTAATTACAGGTTCTCTTTTTTCTAAATCTAATTTATTCCAACTTTCTAACAAGCCTATATCAGATACTAGGCCTTTATTTAAAGCATCGTTTAGATTGTAAGTATCATCTGCTAGGTTTAAAGTAATAAAATTTTGTATATATTTTTTTACTAACTCGTCGGTTACATACTTATTTTCTTTTCCATCAACCTTTTTAAGGTTAGATTTTAAATTATCTAAAGCCTGCCATCCTGCATTTACCTGTGTTTGATCTTCTAGCTTTTGGTCGATAGTATCTATTAAGCTGTTGTAGTCGGACTGAGCATACTCTATATTTTTGTTTGATTTATAGGTTTTAACATTATTTTCCAGCTTTTTAATTTCGCTAAATATTTTTTGTTTTGTTTTTCCGTCAGGCACTTTACCGTCTTTATACGCACCGTCAAGTAGACTCGCTAAGCTATTAACATTACTATTTATACCAAGGAGTGTATCATAATGAACATCCGAGCCGTTTTTTATTTCCTTTTTAGAAGATCTATTAATACCTATAGTATCGTAAATACTATCTAATATTAGCTCTTTACGTTGATGAGAATTTTCAAAATTAAACTGCCAATCGTTTTTACCACTCCAAAGGTCGTCACCTTTAATTAATTTTTCAGTTTTGGATTTAACTTCGTTAGGGTGGTAAGAATCTTCGTCTTTTTTGCCGTCTGGTTGTTTATCTTTTTCCGTTGTAACCTTGTCTTTTTTGTCGCCGTCAGATGTATTTTCCTTTTCGTTTGGATTATTTGGTTCTGAATTTTCGTTTGTATTTTCGGTTTCTGCCTCGTAACCAACATTAATCCAATCGTTTTGCATCTCGGCAGCACCCTCTTCTAGTGCACGGATTGCTTCGGCATTTTTAGCCTCGTACGAATTTGTCATAGCATTATAATTATAAAGTTCTTTGCGGTTCTGTTTTTCTAGTTCGCGAGCCTTAGCTTTATGCTTCTTGCTTCCCTTAACCTTTTCGTCTCCGTCTATAATAGCTTTAGCTTTATTTATTACATTATCTAATTTTTTAAATAAAATTCCACCGAATTTTCTTGCACCTTTATAAAGTGCATAAGTGCCAGCCACACCTATAGTCACAAGACCAAGCGAGCCTGTTGCAGCAAGACCTGCAATTCCGCCAAGTACAGACAAAACTGCAATCGCCGGAGAGGCAACAACAGAAACTGCAGCTACAGCCACAATACCTTTACCAATATATCCTAAATTACGATTTGCTTTTTGCCTACGGTTAATTTTAGCACTCTCTTTATATTCGGCAGCAGAAATCTTTACATTTTCGCGAGATGCTTCTACATTATTTTCGTGCTCTATTTTATATTTGTTATATTCGCTGGCTAAAATAGATGGATCATTAGATAATATATCCATACACTCTTCGCCCTTACCAGTAATGGTTTTGGCATTTTGGTAAGCATCTTGAAGTTCCTTAGTGGTTGGTTCACCAGTGTAATCAAGAACTAAATGATTTTTTTTAATAGCTGTTATAATGTCCGAAATTTTAACCTTGCCATCTTTATTTGGTTTAAATAATTTTTTTTGTACGCCTTTTTTATAGGCATTAATAAACTTATAGACGATAGCATAGTCGTCTGCAGATTTCAATATATTAGATTTTACCTGCGGTTTAGATTCGGGCTTTGATTCAGGTTTAGGAGCTTCTTTAGAATCATCTTCTTCCCCTAGGGGTTTTTCCTTTTTATCTTCTTCAGCCATAACGCACCTCTTAAGACTAATTATTTTATAGCACAATTATACACTAACCTACTTATATTTGCAATACCTAAAGATAAAAAAGTTTGCTTAAGCAATAGTATTATAAATTTTATATTAAGTACCTACTTATCTTTTATTTGCAATCAAAAATCCCAAACATATAGAGGTATGTTATTAAAAGGCTTAACACTTACACTCCACCAACGGCAACAATTAGATGAAGAATAAAGAAAAACAGGCTAGGAGCTTACTACTCGCGGAGTCCCCTCAAAGTACTACTTTGTGGTTAAAAGGAAAACAAACACATAAAACTAAAAGCCACTTTAAAATTTTTTAAAGTGGCTAAAACTGTTGTGTTTGTTTGACGATAGTGACGTCGTCTGCTTTTTAGATATATTAGCGAAAACTATAAACAATAATAAAAGGCAGAATTTGGCGTAATACGAGTGCTCGGCAAGTTTTAACGACGCGATTTTACTTAAACGTAAATGAGCGAAGCTAAAGCTTGCCAGTAAAGCGAAGTATTACGCTAAATTCTGCCTTTTATTTCCCGCAGCAGTTTTTATACTTCTTCCCCGACCCACAAGGACACAAGTCATTACGCCCAACTGTTGTGGATTTTACTACAGTTTTAGGTTTTTGTTCCTCTTTTTTACCGGAAGTTGATGTTCTTAAATTTGCATTTGGAGTGGTTGATTTTTTTAAGCCAGAGTTTATTATATTTTTACGCTCGATAGTGATAATAGGCAAAGATAATAATATTTTTGCAACCTCTTCGCGTACCGAAGATATCATTTGGTCGAACATGTCGCCACCCTCGGCTTGGTAAACGATAACTGGATTTTTGTTACCATACCCACGAAGTCCAATGCCCATTTTTAAGTTGTCCATATCGTCGATATGTTCTATCCAACGCTTATCTAGATTATTTAAAAATACGTCGCGTTCGAACTGAGCAATATTAAGCCCGTTTTCGGTATTTTTAGCATATCTACTTTCGTATTTGCTTATAGCACGCGATTTAACAAGTTCCACCAGTTCTCGCTCGGAATATCTATTTAAAGTATCTGCAGTAATTAAGTTTGTTCCCGGTTCTAGTAAAAATTGCTCTAATTTTTTATTAAACTCGTCTATTGGTGCAGTTTCCGGGTCGTCGTAATCCAGCTCTGCAACAGTTTCTTCGGCAAAGTCAGCAATCATTTCTAGTATTTTATCATGAATATCTTCGCCATTTAGTATTTTTTCACGCTCGGTGTAAACTTCGGCTCTTTGTTGATTTAAAACATTATCAAATTCAATTACATTTTTACGGGCCGAATAGTTAAAGCCCTCTACCTTTTTTTGTGCGGTCTCTACGTTATGCGAAAACAGTCGCCAGTTAATAGACATATCTTCGTCTACTTTAAAGATTTGTGCCATGCGTTTTAGCCTATCCGAGCCAAAAACACGCGATAAGTCGTCATCCGCGGATATATAGAATATAGAGCTACCGTTATCACCTTGCCTACCAGACCTACCCCTAAGCTGATTGTCTATACGCCTGCTTTCGTGACGTTCTGTACCAATAATCTTAAGTCCACCAAGAGCTATAACTTCTTGTTTTTCCTCGTCGGTTATAGCGGTAAATTTTTCTAGAGCTTTGGTGTATTCTTTTCGTGCTTCCTCCTCTATCTCGTTAGAAGTTGGAAAAAACGAACTTGCTATTTCTATAACTTCGTCCTCGTAGCCTTTCTTTTTAAGCTCTTGCTTTGCCATAAACTCGGGGTTTCCTCCAAGAAGAATATCTGTACCACGACCCGCCATGTTGGTAGCAATGGTTACCGAGCCAAGCTTACCGGCTTGAGCTATAATTTCCGCTTCCTTTAAGTGGTTTTTGGCGTTAAGCACATTATGAGGTATCCTTAGTTTTTTAAGTTCGTGACTAAGTTCCTCACTTTTTTCTACTGTAATTGTACCAACTAGTACAGGCTGACGGCGATTATAGCAATCCTCTATATCTTTGCAAACAGCTTTAATTTTTGCCTCGTGACTAAAGTAAAAACTGTCGTTATAATCTATACGTTTTACTGGTTTATTGCTAGGAATACTTACAACATCCAGCCCATAAATTTCTTTAAATTCGCTTTCTTCGGTTTTGGCAGTACCTGTCATTCCAGCAAGCTTAGAATACAATTTAAAAAAGTTTTGAAGGGTTATTGTAGCCTGAGTTTTATTTTCTTCGTTAATTTTAACGCCCTCTTTTGCTTCGATAGCTTGATGCAAGCCGTCAGAATACCTTCTGCCCACCATAACGCGGCCAGTAAACTCGTCTACAATTAAAACTTCGCCGTCACGGACAATATAATCGTTGTCCTTTTTCATCATAAACCTAGCACGAATGGCGTTATTTATGTTATGGTTTATAGCAAGGTTTTCTATATCTGATAAGTTGTCTATTTTATAAAAATTTTCGGCCTTAGTAATGCCAGTTTCCGATAGGTTTATAGACTTTTTTTGTTCGTCTATTTCTACATCGGTTTTAAGCAGTTTACTTGCAAAATTGCACGCTACTGTGTATTGGTCGCTACTCTCCCCTGTTGGACCGCTAATAATAAGGGGAGTACGAGCTTCGTCTATTAAAACGCTGTCTACCTCGTCTATAATGCAATAGGTAAGTCCACGCATAAACTGGTACTTTTTAGATGGTGCCATGTTGTCACGCAAATAGTCAAAACCAAACTCGCTACTTGTACCATAAACAATATCGCAATTATATGCAGCGGCTTTTTCTTGTGGGTTTTGATTGCTATAAACAACACCTACAGTTAAGCCTAAGTACCTATGAATTTTACCCATCCACTCGGTATCACGTTTAGCTAGATATTCGTTTACAGTAACAATGTGTACACTTTTTCCGCTTAATGCATTTAAGTAAGCAGGAAGAGTACTTACCAATGTTTTACCTTCGCCCGTTTTCATTTCGGCAATACGACCTTGATGAAGAACTATGCCTCCTAAAAGTTGAACATGAAAATGCTTCTTTTTAAGCACACGGTATCCAGCTTCACGAACAACCGCAAAAGCATCAGGAAGTATATCATCCAATGTTTCGCCGTTGCTTAGCCTTTGTTTTAAAACGTTGGTTTGATTTTTAAGTTCTTCTTCCGATAAAGCCGAATATTTTTCGTCCAATGCCTCTATTTTTGCAGCTATTTTCTCTAGTTTTTTTATTGCTTTATTATTGTCGTAATTTGCAAGTAATTTAAATAATCCCATGATTGTCCCTTAATTTGTAAATTTTAATTATTATAACTTAATTTATAAAGTTTGTAAATCAATATGCTTTTAAGTTGGTTTATATTAGTCAAAAATTGTATATATTTTTAGCGAATACTATATTTTTATTGGCGATTTTGCAAGCGTTAAACCATAAATATTTTTAGCTCCGGCATTCTTAAGCACTTTTGCACATGCAGACAAAGTACTGCCAGTTGTAAAAACATCATCTATAACCAAAATGGTACGATTTTTTACAAGCCACTTATCTATAATTTCAAAGGTATCCACCAAATTTTTTAGCCGAGCCTCGCGACCTAGATCCTTTTGCTGTGGAGTTTGTTTATTTTTTAAAAGAATATCGCTATAAACTTTGCCAGTAAGAGAACAAAACTCCTTAGCAATTTCGGCAGCATGATTATAACCGCGTTTTTTAATACTAGTTATATGCGACGGAACTGGGCAAACCAAATCCACATCCCAATTTAAGGTTACATATTTGTCGTACAGAATTTTTGCAAATTTTTTTGCCAAATATTTTGCACCATTATTTTTAAATTTTAAAATTGCTCCAGAGGTTTGCTTATTGTAGTTAAAAACAGAGCTGTTTTGAGTAAATATTCTATTTACATCCTTACATTCCACACAAACATCACAATTATCTTCCAAGTGTTCGCCGCAGATTTTACAATATTTTGGTTTTATATAATATTGTTTGCAACTATTGCATATGTTCCCATCTAAACTTTCGTTATTGCAAACAGGACAATAGCAACTTGGAAACAACACATCTTCGCCAAGGTTAATTAGATTGGTTAATTTTAAAAGTTTCATATTATAGGCATAGCTCGTCTAAAGTAATATCAAAAAATCGAGCAAGTTTTAAAATTACCGATAAAGTTGGTTCTTTGTTACCATTTTCGTATTCGCTTATTGCAGAGCGAGCAATACCAATAGAACTTGCAACCTGTGCCTGCGAATATTTTTTTCCCTGCTTATTATTCCCTGATCGTAAAAGTTTAAGATTACTGCTAAATTTTAGTTGACTTACCATAACGAATTCCTTAGTATTTAAATATATATTAGACAATTTTTTATTAAAAAGCAATAAAAATTTAATCAGTAACATATATTTTACTATTTGCCTAATATACAAGGAAAATTATGATAAATTATACTTTAGCAACATTTATGGACTGGCTTACCGAAAATTTACAAGCATTTGGGCCAGGTAAAGGGCTATTTTGCACTACCCATATAGTACTTATGGTGCTTCTTGGAATATGGGGGATTGCTTTTATATTTATAGCAAAAAAGTACCCTAAATTTGCGGCTAAGTTTGGAGCAATCCTTGCAATAACCATGTCGACTTTACGAATAATCCGAATGATTATACAAGTAGCGTCTGGTAAATACACTTTTGTAGAAGCTCTGCCTTGGCATTTGTGCCATATAATGTGCTTTGCACTAACAATTATTTACTTTATAAAATCTACAAGGTTTAGTTTGCCGGTATTGTTTTTGTCGGTGCTTGGCGGTGTGATGACCTTTATATTTGGCGATTACTACTACACAAATGTACTTACCTTTTATATGATCGAAAGCATCATTTTGCACTTCTGCTTGGTTGCTGTTGTTATATGTTATATTGCAAGCAAAAAGCCAAAGTACAATTGGGTAAGTGTACTAGAAGTCCCAATCTTTTTGGCAGTATTGTGTGGCTGGGCAAGCATTGGAAATGCAATATTTCCAGAACGCAATTTTATGTATTTAAAACAAAACGGCTTGCCTTTTAATTTGTTTGGCACTGCTCACTTTATGTGGACATATCTAATAGTAGCAATTATTGTTGTGTCAGTAGTATTTGGTGTATATTTTTTAGTAAGATATTTAAAAAAGATGCATAATAGCAAACAAAAAAACATAAATAATATTGAAAAATAGTTTTTATTATGCTAAACTAATTCTATAAGGAAGGATAAAGATGTTAAAGATAATAGAATATTGTTTATATGGTTTGGTTGGTTTTATAGTACTGCTAACTATACTGGTTTCTTGCATAAAAGCTGCTAAAAGGCGTAAGGAAAAAAAGGATCAAGCATCTAGAGAAGTTGATGGCGTTGTAATAAAGCGTAATGTTCGTTATAGCGAAGATGCTACAATTGTAGATACCGACGGCGAACAAAATGTTAGTTATGTAAAGGACGATATTATATTAAGCCCACGAAAGATGGTAACCGTTAGCGCCAAAGGCGACTTAAAGCCTGGTAAATGGACAGTACTTAGTGCTTATGGTAACGAAGATACCTTTAATATCCGCATTGGCTTGTATGTAAAAGAATATAAACACGGTCAAGAGATTATTCTTGCCGAAGGCGACGAAATCTGCCCTACTAGCACAACGATAATTTTAAGATAATTAAAAATGTAAACCATAAAGAAAAAAAGTAAAACCACCAAAACTTGGTGGTTTTTTATAGTATAAAAACTTTTGCATAATATTTTAAATTAAGTATTGAAAACCTTTAAATAATATGTTATAATGCATTTAATCTAATTCAAGGCAAGGAGGAAAAAATATGTCAGAATTATTAGAATATGGCTATGTGCCAAGTACATCAGAATACGACAAGTATTTTGAAAAATTTAGGGCTTTTATGTCTGCAGATGTTTCCGCCAAAGCCAAAGAACAAGGTGCATGGGTTAGCGATAACTACAAAGGCAAAGGATACTTCCCTATGCGTTCTCCGCTGCCTGGGTCGTCTTATGGAGTCTCTTACGGCGACACTGATGGCACTCTAGCTTGGATCTTTGGTACCCACCTCCACGCCGGCTTGCGTGTCGCTTTAAACCTAATCTATAATCCAGATAGTAGCCTTGTTAAAGGTTGCAAATATTTAAAGCAAACTTCTTTGGTATGCGACGAAGAAACTGATGAAGATATAAAAGTAACCAGTACAGCACCAATTATTACTGTAGATGGCACTCAGTTTATTTGGCTAAACAAAGAGGATTGCGAAGTTGGAACAGCTAAAACAATGGAGCTATGGAGCTTGGAACTTGTAGAAAGGGCTGAGGCGTTTGACGTAGCAGGTGACCATAACGATTACGCAAAATCCGAAAAACTAAGAGCACAATGTAACCGCTTTGTTTGGGATTTAGCACAAAAAAATGCAGAATTTAAAGAACTACTAGTGCCAGTAAAAATATCTAGCGAAGATGACTACCAAACTGCAATACCACAACTACCAAAAGCTAAGGAGATACGGGCAGCCCAATGGTGTTAAAAGGTTAATAATAACATTTTAGATTTTTATCAATCATATAAAAACCGCCAAAATTTGGTGGTTTTTTTATCGCTCAATTAATTGGCTACAACAATTTTTACAACTCTTTAATAACCGAAATATCGTCAATTTTTACAAAGTGCGTAAAGTTGCAATTTTTTAGTTTTTCAAAAAATGCTTTGTAATTTTTAGGCTCTAAAAATGTAGATACTGCAGGTTGATCTTTAAAATATTTATTAATTAATGCATTTTTTGCGATTATAACTTCGGTTAATGTACAATTTTTATTATAAATCAAAGCAATTTTTATATCACAAACTTTTTTCCCGCTTTCTTTAAGTAGCATTACAACTGGGTCTAGTCCTATGCTATAGCCTACAGCCGGAACGCTATTTCCAACAAATTTTTCTAGCATTTTGTCGTATCTACCACCGCCGCCTATAGCACGGTTAAAATTACCCGTAGTAGTATAACATTCAAACACCGTACCCGTATAGTAGCCTTGCCCACGAACAACAGTTATATCAAATACCACATTAACTTCTGTAAATTGTTTAATAGTGGTTATTAAGTTTTGTAAATTGTCTGCGATTTCATCCATATTGCCATACTGGGTAAGTTCTTGTGGATTGCCGCTAGCCTGCAGACTTGATATAATTTCTAAAAGCTTACCTGCCATATTATCTATGCCACTTATTTCGCTAAAGTTTTTAGCAATTTCTGCAATAACATTCTCTTTACCAATTTTGTCTAACTTATCTAAGCTAATGCAAACTTTGTTAACATCCTCTTCCTTAAAGCCAACATATTTTATTATGCTAGCAAGTGCCCTGCGGTCGTTGATTTTTAGCGTAATACTTTGTAGCCCTATATTTTTATAGGCAAGCATTGCAGCAATCAAAATTTCAGCTTCTGCAAAAATACTTTCGTCGCCCCAAATATCTATGTCACACTGAGTAAACTGGCGATTACGCCCGCGCTGAGGTTTTTCTGCCCTAAAACTTTCGTCTATCTGTATTGCTTTAAATGGCATAGGTAGTTTTTCGCGGTTTCCTGCATAAAGACGCGCTAGTGGAACAGTTAAGTCGTATCTTAGACCCTCTTCGGTTATATCGGCTTCGGTTAAAGTAGGTTTATCTAGGTTAAGTTTTTCGCCACGCTTAACCGTTTTAAACATAAGCTTTTGGTTATCCCCACTATCGCCACTGGTTAGCAAATTTAAATTTTCTAGTATTGGCGTTTTAACCTGTAAAAAGCCATTTTGCTTAAATGTTTTAAGTATTTTATCTATAGCGTACTGCCTAAGCTCCATTTCGGCTGGTAAGTAATCTACAGTTCCCTTTATTGGATTTGTATTAATTTTCATATTTTTATTCCTTAAAATCTATTAATTATCTTTTAATTATCTATAAAATCTTCTACAAGTTTTTTAGCGGCACTAGTGTAGTCGCTATTGCCGTCTAGCCAAATTGTATAATCGTCTTTTTTAAACCAAGTGTCTTGACGTTTAGCATAATGACGCTCTTGCTTTAAAAGCTCGGCTCTAAATTCCTCGTAGCTTGTAAACTTGCCTAAAATGTAGTCGCTCGCAAGTTTAGCTTCTAGCCCAATTTTATCTAAAAATTCCTTGGTTGTACCGGTTTTTAGCAAGTTTTCCACTTCGCTGATTATATGCGGAAGCCGTGCATCCAATCGCTGCTCTATGCGGCTATAAATTTGCTCGCGGGTATACCTTATGCCAATTTGCAAAGCTTTATATTTAGGTTGGCTTGGCTTTTTAAGACCGCTTCCTGCCATAACTTTTTCGAGCATTCTTATTAAATGGCGGATTGTAAGCTGATTATCTATATCCGTAACGCCATAATCATTTAGTTTTTGGGTAAGTTCGGCTTTGGTTAGCTTAGATAATTCATTCCGCGTATTTTCGTCTACGCCGTTACTATCTAAGCTATAGCCCTCTACTACACTTCGTACATAAAGCCCCGTGCCGCCTACTAATATTGGTAATTTGTTTCGGCTAAGAATACCATCTATAGCCTTGTAAGCGTCTTCTTGATAACTTGCTAAATTGTAGCTTTGGTTAGTGTCTAGTATATCTATTAAGTGATGCTTTACTTGGGCTTGCTCTTGTTTAGTTACCTTGCCCGTGCAGTAGTCCATGCCCTTGTAAATTTGGCGGCTGTCGGCAGAAACAATTTCGCCATTATACTGTTTTGCTATTTTTATAGCTAGGTCGCTTTTGCCCGAACTGGTTAGCCCTACTACAGAAATAATTTTGTTTACCATTCGGTATCGCGTCCATCAATTTTTATGTCGTCATAAAAATCGAAATACTTAGTATTTTTTTTATTTTTAGGTTTTATAACTTTTTTTTGCGTTTTTACTGCCATACTAGCAATATAGCACATTTTAAAAATTATTAAAACAATATTTAACAAAATAATTTGAATTTTATTACTATAAAGTGGTATATTAAAGTAAATAAACCTAGCATTTGCAAATAATTAATAAAACTTTAATTTTTACACAATAAAAAATGCTTACCAAAAAGGAAATATTATGAAAGTTATGTTAAACCCAGATAAAAAACAAGTAGAACTAATAAAAGAGGGGCTAAAACGCACTGGCGGATACTGCCCATGCAAGGTAAAACTGCCCCAAAACAAATGTATGTGCGAAGAGTTCCGTAATCAGATTGCCGACCCCAACTTTTATGGCCTTTGCTACTGCGGCTTGTATTTAAAAACAAAGGATGAGGATATAAAGCCAACTACAAAGTAAATAATGAGTTTTTGTTACCCTAGCCCTTGCACTTCATGCAAACTAGGGTTTCTACAATAGACATTTGTTTTTTGTATATATTGCATATATGTTTCTCTCACGCCGAGGGCGAAACTCGGCAAATGCTTTTCCACTCTTACTGCTTAATGCTTAAGCAGACGAGCGTTTCTACATTAGCCGTTTGTGGAAACATATCGTACGGCTGAATAGTAGTAATATTGTAATACTCTTTTAAATAATTTAAGTCGCGTGCAAGGGTTGCGGGATTACAACTAACATAAATTATGGTTTTTGGCAAGGCTTCGTTTAGTGCATTTAACACTTTTTTATCGCATCCTTTGCGTGGTGGGTCTAAAACAACTACTAAATTTTTTATATTTTGACTTTTTAAGTTTTTTATAAGTTTTGGCAGTTCCTCTCCGCAGTCGCCACAAATATTTGTAAGGTTACAAATATTGTTAGCTTTAACAAGATCGTTTGCGTTATCTATCGCCTCATTTACTATTTCGATAGCATATACTTGCTTACATTTTTTTGCCATTATGCCCGATAGCACACCCGCCCCGCTATAGGCATCTATAACCACACTACTACTTTCTATATTATCTAAAACTTTGTTATACAGCATAGCTTTTACTTGGTTATTAACTTGCATAAAACTATGCGTATTTATGCTATAATCCAAATTAAACTCGTTTACTTTAAGTTCGCCAGTGCCGGCAATTACATAATCCGCATTACCTAGTATTACATTATTATCCTTGTTATTTATATTTACAACAATATTAACTATTTTGTATTTTTGACCCAGTTTTTTATATAAATTTTGCAAATTAGCTATTTTATTTGTACTAACTATTGTAAGTAAAATAATGCCCTTATATGTTCTACATACCAAATGTTTAACGCCTTTTTTGCTCTCGCTGTTATACGCTTTAAGCTCACTATTATTTGCAAATTCCAAAAACGCATCTAATATAAACTTACACTCCTCTTGTAGTAGGCAATTATCTATTGGAACTATAGTGTGGCTTGATATTTTGTACATGCCGATAGCCATTTTGCCATCTATTTCTGAAATCGGAAAACTAAACTTATTGCGATAGCCGTACTCTTTAGGGCTGGCGATTACTTTTTGCACAGTAAAATCTAATTCTGCATACTTTTTTAAGCAATTTTTCACAAAATTTTGCTTATACACAAGCTGCTCAGCGTACTCCATGTGTTGCAGCTGGCAGCCTCCGCATTTTTTGTAGTATGGGCATGGCGGCGTTACTCTTTTTGAGCTACCTTCTATTATTTTTAGCACTTTGCCAATGGCATAATCTGATTTTACAAGTATTATTACTATATCTACAGTTTCGCCTACAATTGTAAATGGAACAAACACGGTAAAGCCATTTATTTTAGCAATACCTTCGCCGTTATAACCATAATCGATTATTTTTACGGTATAATTTTGATTTTTTTGCACAATATTTTGATTTTTTATGCTCATTTTTATTTTTTCCTATTTATTTTCTGCAAAATGCAGTTGATTAATTAAAATTTATTTAAAAATTTGGTTTTTTCTTTATTACAACAATTTTTATAAAGATAAAATATCATAAATTTAGATTTTTTGCAAGTTATGTTGACACTACTATGCGTAAATATATATAATTGCAATATGAATTGTAATATATGCCCGCGTGCCTGCAATGTAAACCGAACAACAACTTTTGGCTATTGCGGCAAAGACGAATGTTTACAAATAGCAAAAGTAATGCTTCACTATGGCGAAGAGCCTTTTTTAACCAAACACAATGGTGCAAGTGGAGCTATCTTTTTTGCTGGTTGCAACCTTAAATGTATATATTGCCAAAACTACGATATTTCTAATGGCAGTGGCAAACCTGTAACCGTTGACAAATTAATAAATATTTTTAAACAACTAGAGACAGCCGGTGCAAATAATATAGACCTTGTTACCCCAACCCACTATGCTAAACTAATTTATACGGCATTAAAAAAGTACAAACCAAGCATTCCAGTTATTTATAACTGCGGAGGTTACGAAAGCGAAGACACCATTGTACAATTAGCAAAAGTTGTAGATATTTTTTTGTTCGATTTAAAGTATTACGACGACAATCTTGCAATTAAGTACTCCGCTGCTCCAAACTATTTTAGATACGCAGGTAGTGCTATCAAAAAAGCGGCAAGCCTTAAGCCAAACCAATTTATCAGTAAACAAATGGTAAGCGGTGTGGTTGTTCGCCACCTTTGTTTGCCAAGCCATATAAACGACAGCAAACAAATTTTATCATGGATAAGCGAAAATTTAGGTAATAGCACTTATGTTAGTTTAATGAGCCAGTATGTTCCAATGTACAAAGCTAAAGACTATCCAGAAATTAACCGCACACTTAAGCCTATAGAATATAAAGTTGTGGTAAATCATGCTATAAAACTTGGACTTAAAAATGTATTTGTTCAAGATATTTCTAGTAGCACAACCGAATTTATTCCAGACTTTAACAACCCCGGCGATTTTAAATTTTAAATAATTTTAATTGCTAAAAAACGCAAAATATGCTATTTTATCTATAAAATGAATAATCTTTAATAGCATTTAGGAGGTTTTTATGAGAATTTTTATTTGTGGTGGCGTAGACCAAGATATAAAGCCAATGTATCGTAAAGGTATAGAAAAACTTGCAGAAGGACTAATCAAGCGAGGACACTCTATAATACTAGTTGGGGCTAAAACTGGTTGCATCGGCGATATGTATAATACATACCAAAAGTTGGGCGGAGTTGTAGACTTGCTTGTGCCCGATTGTTATGCAAGCGATGCAGATAATTTATCGGCACGCTCTATTATTAGCGTTACAGGCTTACATATGTTACAACAAGTTGCAACAAAAAATAGCGAAGCAACAATAATTCTTCCTGGTGGTAACGGCACAATGGCAGAACTTTATATGATAACTGACAATGTAAAAGCCGGCTTTGATAACGACCCAATTATTCTTTATAACATCAACGGCTTCTACGATTTTGTAAAGTCTACCAACGCATTTTTATTAGAAGCCGGAGCTATGAAACCGTTTCAAAACGCAAATTTTACTTTTTGCGATACTTACAAAGATATACTAAAATTAATAGATAATTTAAATAAAAAATAAATAAGCAAAAGGCACCTATATAACTGGTGCCTTTTATATATATTTTAGGTTTATTTATTTGTTATTGTTTAGATTTAGTAGCTCCGCAATGAGGACACTTGTTTTGGTTGGATGTATACGTACCTCCGCAGTATTGGCAAGTAACAGAACCATCCTTTCCTTTTTTAAAACTTTCTCCAAATTTTTGAAAATTATCCGAAATCTTATTTATTATTTCCTCCTCGCCACCGTTTCGCATCCTTTTATGCATTTTAATTTGTTTTATAAAAATAAGTACCATAATAGCGATAGTAATAAATATTATGGAACCCGTAAAAATTCCAAAAATAGAAAACATTCTTTTAGCTGAGGACAAACTTTGCATTTCGTTAAAATTTAATAATATGTTAAAAAATGTATTCATAATGACTCTCCTTAATTATTGTACTTAAAATTACCAGATAAGTCAATATTTTTATGCCAACTTACCACACTTATACATAATTATAGATTAATCTTTATTGACAAAAACGCGCGCATGTTATAAAATAATTTATATATTTACTAATGCAAAATTTTGGCAAAACAAAATTTAATGCAAAGTTTATAATTACAAAAGTAAATTTTAAATATTTTAGGAGGGGTTATGGCATTTTGCGAATTTTCGTCGTCTATTATCAGAAACGGCAGCACGCTTGTAGATAACGCTTTTATTAACGAATTTATGCCACAAGCCCCAGCGGAGTATGTAAAAGTATATTTGTATGGGCTAAGTTTATGCTCTGCTTCTAATCAGGATTATAACGCCGCAGATAGCGCAGCAAGTTTTTTAAATATAACCGAAGAAGAATTACTTTCTGCCTACGAATATTGGCAAGACCTTGGGATTGTGCAAATAATATCTAAAAACCCGTTGCAAGTAAAATACCTTATAGTAAGTAAACATTCGGGCAGTGCAAAAATACGCATTAAGGGTAAATATACTGATTTTAACAATCAAGTTCAAGGTATAATAACAGGCAGAATGATTAAGCCTATCGAATTTAACGAATATTACAATCTTATAGAAAGTTATAATTTTGAGCCCGATGCCCTTGTTATGATTATAAAGTACTGCACTGTTTTAAAAAATGAAAACGTCGGATATCCTTACATTTTAGCAGTTGCTCATAGTTTTGCTCGAGATAATATTAAAAATACTTCGGCAGTGGAACAAAAAATGCTTGAACAAGAAAAATCTACCGCCGAAATTAAACAGGTTTTATCTGCTTTAGGAATAAAACGTCCTGCTGATATAGAAGAACGTAATACTTACTTAAAGTGGTCTAACAAATTTGGCTTTAGTCACGCTGTAATACTAGAAGTAGCAAAATCTTTAAAAAAGCAAGGCGGAATAAATAAGCTGGATAATCTGCTTACAAAATACTACGAACAACGATTATTTACCATTAAAGAAATTAATGAGTATTCCTTGCAACGTAGTCAAATGTTTGAAGCTGCAAAAAATGTATCTCGTAATTTAGGTTTGTATTATCAAAACCTCGACAATGTGGTAGAAACTTATATTGCACCATGGCTACAAATGGGCTATAACGACGAAACCTTACTGCTTATTAGCAACTATTGTTTTAAGCATAGTTATCGCAGTTTAGAGGCTATGAACGATGTTGTTTTAAAATTTTATAAACTTGGGCTTGTAACCGTAGAAGCAATTAATCAATACACAAACGAAATTTTGTATACAGATAGTGTAATTAAAGAAATTTTAGAAACATGCAAACTAGAACGCAGTGTTAATTCTAGTGATCGTGATTTTTACAAAACATGGACTACTCTTTGGGGGTTTGAAAAACCTGCAATTTTATGTATCGCAAAAAAATCCATTGGAACAATTGGGCCAATGGCGTATATGAATAGGATTTTGTCTACTTTACATAACCAAAACAAACATAGTTTAAAGGACGCTCAAGATTACGTAATAAAAAATCAATCTAATGATGCCAAACCTAACGAACTCAAATATATGCAACGCTCATACTCTAAAGAAGAACTTGACGCATTGTTTGATAGTTTAGATGACATAGAGGTGTAATATGACAAAACAAGAAATTATTAATCAATTAAATGCCATATATGCTTCTAGAAGAACTCGAGCAGAAACAATTGCACAAATAAATATAAATAAAGCAAGGCAAAATAAAGACTATTTCGAAGTTGAAAAAAGTATTAAAAGATTATCTTTTGAAGTTGGAAAAGCTGAGGCTTTTGGAAGCAAAGACCTAGCAAAACAAAAAAGTAAAGAACTTATTTTAGAGCGTATAAAAAGCGAAAAGATTCTTGCTAATATTGGTTTAAATAATGGAGATTTAGTACCTAAATATGCATGTAAAAATTGCTCAGATACCGGCAAAATTAATGGTAAACTATGCGAATGCTATAAAAAAGAACTTTACAATATGCTTTTAAAAAATAGCGGAGCAAAAACCAATCTTGCAAGCTTTAAGGATTTTAATTTAAGTCTTATTACCGAAACTTCGCAAAAAGAACAGCTTAGCAAAATAAAAAACTTATTTTTGTCTTGGGTAGATAATTACCCAAAAGTAGATACTCATACTTTTTTATTTTGTGGCACAGCCGGTGTTGGCAAAACTTTTATGACCGAATGTATAGCAAAAGCCATGATTGACAAAGGCTACTTAGTTTCGTTTATATCTAGTTTAGGTTTAAACGAAAATTTTTTAAAGTATCACACTACTTTTGACCAAAATAAACAAAGTTTTTTTGATATGTTTTTAGAGCCCGAACTACTAGTTATCGACGACCTAGGAACAGAACAAATATTAAAAAATGTTACCATAAATTATTTAGTAGCTCTTTTAAACGAAAGAAACAATTTAAATAAAGCAACAATCATAACAACAAATCTTAATTTAAATGATATTTTAGAACGCTATGGCGAAAGAGTTTTTAGCCGAATTGCAAACAAAGCAGACAGCAAAATGTTTATTATAAAAGGCGAAGACTTAAGGCTTAAAACTCCCCCTAAAAATAGCAATAAAAAGTAACAAAACAAATCCTCTATTTTATAGAGGATTTGTTTTATTTTGTATAAAAATTAAAAATTTAGCACTAAATTAACATTTTAATTAAATATATAATAATTAGATGTGCAGGATAATATCCGTAAAATAGATATTTAAATTTAAACTTTCCACGTTTGCCATTATAAAGTAAAATTGGTAACACAGCAAGCAAACTAAACCATTGCAATGGGTTAAATATGCTAAGCAATATTAGCCCTACGCTAAGCATTATTATTTTTAGACTTCGTTTACTAAACAAACTTACAAGTGGTGCTAATAGAACTCCAATAAACCCATAATCTACCTTTACAAAAAATGTAAATATATAAATTACTGTTACTGCTAATAGTACGTAAACTATTCCCGTAACTTTCGCACTTGTATTATTGTCACTTATACTCTTTTTTATAAATTGAATTAAATAAATTATAATTATAGACAAACTAAAGGTCAGCAAAATATTTAAGATATTGTCATTTGCTAAAAATATATTAATAAGCTGACAAGCCAGCCCTAATCCTAGGATTGTAAAAAAATATCTATATTTATTTTTTGTATAAACACACCCTTCTGCGATAAAGTATGCATAAATTGGAAATGCAAGTCTGCCAATAAGCCTTAATATTAAAACATCCGGAAACAATATGTACCCTATATGATCTATAGTCATACTAACTAGAGCAATAAGTTTAATAAAATTACCAGAAAAAAATTTTATCATGCTCTATATATATCATAATCACTTGTTTAATAACAACTAAAGCTAAAATATTTATAAATTTTTGTATAATTTGGGCAAATTTAAATTTTATGTAGAAT
>CAMRVD010000004.1 GCA_947054085.1 uncultured Clostridia bacterium
AACAAATATATTTGGTTAAATTTATAATTTTACTGTATATTTATAACGTATAAAATCATTTAAATTTATAACGTACAGCAAATAAAATAGTTTATTACTTTTCGAATATTCGATAAAATGGATTAAAATAAGCAATATTAGACAATAATTTTAGGTGTAATTTAAACTAAATTATAATAAAATTAAGTAGAAATTTTAGTAGTGGGGAGAGTATATGATTTTACCCGATCAAATAATAAAAAGTAACAGAAATACATTGTCTTTAAGCGTGCAAAAGGATGGCACAGTGGTGGTGCGAGCACCTAGTAAAATGAAGGACGAACATATAAAGGACTTTGTATCGCAAAAACAAGACTGGCTTACTAGCAAACTTTTATTTATAAAAAATAATCAAGATAAATTTAACGATGTACTTTGTTACAAAAAGTTTTTAATGTATGGTATAAAGTATAGTTTGATAGTAGCTGACGTAAAGAAGATAGAAGTAGATAAAGATACAATACTTTTTCCTAAAAAAGTAGCTCCCGAAAAAACCATGCAATCTCTAATTTCGTATTATAAAAAGCAGGCAAAAGAAATATTGCTGCAGAGATTAATGTATCTAAAGGGGTTAATGAAGATAGAACCTAGTAGCATAAAAATATCCAACAGCAAAGGTAGATGGGGTTCGTGTAGCAGTAATGGCACTATTACATTAAACTGGCGAATAATAATGCTGCCACCAGCAGATATAGATTATGTAATAATACACGAATTATGCCACCTGGTAGAACTAAACCATTCCAAAAGATTTTGGAGCTTGGTATCTATGTTTTTGCCAAATTTTCAGGAACTTAGAAATAATATTAAAGAATATGGTTTTTTATTGGATTTATATCGCTAACCATAACAATACAATAAAACTTAACATTTTTAAAATAGAGTACCGAGCTCTATTTTTTTATAAAAATTTATTAAAAGTGTCAGTCCATTAATTTAAACCGAGTGATAGTAGGTTATATTATAGACTGTAAGCAAAAAATTTATAATTGACTAACATACACTTAGTACTCTTATATCCTAAACAAAAAATCATATTAACTTTTTAGCGAAGCAAATTTATCAAAATTTTATTAGGTGCAAGTAAATTATCAAAGGGTAGAATAATTAAAAAAGGAATTTTTAACCATATTTAAGTTAATTAAAAGCCATGAGTTATTGTGGAAATGTCAATAACTGTGCATACAATGTATTCGCAAAACACGAGTTTTGCGAAGAGATGAGGTTAAAAACGTGGGTTTATTAACAAAAACGCTGGTAAAAACCCAGATTTGTCCAAATTTGATAATTTTATTAAGCTTGCTAATTTGTTTTAATTATTTTATTTAATTGTTAGTTTATAATTTATTGTTTAAATGTTTTTAATCAAATATAAACATATTATTTGATGTGTCCGCAATATAGTATTATGTCTAATATAGTACCCCGTAAAACCTGACAAAAATAATACTATACTTATCGTAACACTAAAATTTGATATGATTATTTGATATTTGATTAATCGTTCATATTGGCTGCAATTAAAATTTATCAAATCGCTTTATAGCTTTGCCGTTTAGTATTTGAATATCAAAAGTTTATTAATTTTGGCGGACAATTTATTGCGATATACAAATTATTCTGTCTCAGCGTGCCCGTTTAAAACAAGGCTTATTTATTTTTAATTTTGTAGTTATTTTATAAATGTGCATTGTTTTAAACAAAATTTTTATATGGACAATTTATCATTTAATTTAAAAATTCTGCGTCAGCTCTTTTATAAATTAAGCTTGTATTATATATAGATAACTATTTCTTAAATTATTGCTCAAATATAATTTTAATATACAGCTACTTACTTTATGTAAATCAAATATTAGTTGAAAATATAGCATATAAAACCAATGTTTCCCAATGTCGCAATAGTGTCACTATAGTGACACTTATTAAATTATAAAAAATAGGGCGAAGTTTGCATTATTTATCTTTTATGCTGCACACAAATTTTTAAATAAATCGCCCTACTTATTCTTTAACAAAAAAAAGACCTAAATTATAGGTCTTTTTATTAATAATCATAAATAATTATTTTTCGTAAACTCTTACAAATACATATTCACATTCGCATTTGCCTGTGTTTTTTATTTCGTGCATTACACCTTTTGGGAAAATAAAGAAATCACCTGCTTTATATTCGTAAATACCGTCTTCGTCGCGTACAGTTCCTTTTCCTTTAAGTACTAGCATAATTTCGTTAATATTTTCGTGATTATGCCAAGCATACATATTTCCACTTGGTAGCCAGCCATAAGTAACACCTTGGAAATTCTTTATTTCCTTATCAGAAACAAATAATTTACGACTACCTGTGCCGCCGTGTGCTTCTTCAAGTTTAACACTGTCGTAGCTTTTCTTAATAACCTTCATTTTATTCTCCTATTTTTTAGGAACAATCTTTTCTTGACCGCCCATGTATTTGCGTAGAACTTCTGGTATTGTTACGCTGCCGTCAGCATTTTGGTATTGCTCAATTAGTGCTGGGAATATTCGGCTAGTTGCTAGTCCCGAGCCATTTAGAGTGCATACAAATTCGGTTTTACCAGTTTTTGTGTCGCGATATTTTGTGCTGTTGCGTCTTGCTTGGTAGGTATTTGCAGTAGAAACAGAACTTACTTCCTTATAAATTTGCATGCTCGGTATCCAAATTTCTATATCGTAAGTGCGTGCCATACTGTCTGAGCAGTCGCCTGCAGCAAGTTTAGATAACTGAAAATGCAAGCCTAAACCTTCTACAAGTTTGCAAGCTTTATTAACAAGTTCGTCAAAAGCTGCCTTGTTTTGTGCAGGAGTACAATATTGTACCATTTCTACCTTATTAAATTGATGCCCACGTATCATACCGCGTTCTTCAGCTCGGTAGCTTCCGGCTTCTCTGCGGTAGCATGGTGTATACGCAAAGTATTTTTTAGGAAGCTCTTCTTCCTTAAATATTTCGCCAGCATGAATATTTACAAGTGCTGTTTCGGCTGTTGGTAGCATAAATTTGCTATCCGAGCCCTTTTTATCTATCCAATAAACATCGTCTTCAAACTTAGGAAATTGCCCCGCACCCATACCACAATTATAGTTAAGCATATGAGGTGGCAAAATAAACTGGTAGCCGTCTGCAATATGCGTATCTATAAAATAATTTAGTAATGCCCATTCCAGCCTTGCACCGTCACCTTTATAAAGCCATGCACCGTTGCCGGCTAATTTTGTGCCGCGTTCGTAGTCGATCAAATCTAGGCTTTTGCAAAGTTCTATATGGCTTTTTGGGGTAAAACTATACTCGGTTTTTTTGCCAAAAGTATAAATAGGCTTATTGTTTTCTTTGCCGCCGGCAAGCAAATCTTCGTCAGGAAGGTTTGGCAGACACATTAGTAAATAATTAATTCTGGTAGTAAGTTCGTTTAATTCCTTATCTAACTCTGCAATTTCGTCACCAAGAGCCTTCATTTCTGCAATAATTGGAGCAACATCCTTGCCTTGCTTTTTAAGAATTGGCACTTCGCTACTAACTTTATTACGCTGAGCCTTTTTAACTTCTACTTGTTGCTGAAGTACGCGACGTTTGCCGTCAATATCTAATATTTCGGTTAAATCTACAACCTTTTCGCGACGCTTGTAAGCTTCTACAATTGCCTGCGGATTATTTCTGATTAATTCTAGTGCTATCATATTTATCTCCGTAAATAATTAATTATCTATAAGTTTACTCTTTACTTTGTGTTAGTGTCAAGTAATTAATATTTGTGAATTAATTTTTGATAACATATTTTACAAAACTATTCGCAAAATACTATAAAAAACTTGCATAAGCAATGTAATTTAATTATAATTAAAGTATGGCAACTAATAATTATTTTATAGATCGCAGCAAGGACTGTACAAAGCGTACGCGAGAAGTACTTAAAGACCTACCCGACTTTATGTATGATTATTTTGTGGGCATCGAAAACAACACAAGCGAATTAACTCGACTAAACTATGCTTATGATCTAAGGACTTTTTTTAATTTTTTACTTAATGACACTAATCTATACCGCGATAAAGAAAGTGTTTACGAGCTGGAAGTTACCGATTTAAATAAAGTAAAATCCAACCATATAGAAAGGTTTTTAAGTTATGTTTCTTCTTACGAAGATGCCAACGGAAAATCCAAGGTTAATACGGAACGCGGAAAGTGCCGAAAGCTTGCAAGCGTAAGGTCTATGTTCAAGTATTTTTATCGTCATAATATGATATCAGAAGACGTTGCAAGCAAAGTCTCTACCCCAAAACAACATGAAAAATCTATAATTAGGCTCGAAACCGACGAGGTTGCAAAACTACTTGACACAACCGAGAGTGGCTATGGCTTAAATGGTCACGCCAAAAGCTACCACGAGCATACAAAAGTTCGTGATGTTGCAATAATTACACTTCTTCTTGGTACTGGCATGCGTATTTCCGAGTGCGTTGGGCTAAACATTGGAGATATAGATTTTGAAACCAATGGCTTAAAAATTACTCGTAAAGGTGGCAATCAAACCATTTTGTATTTTAGCGATGAAGTTAAAGTTGCTCTTGTAGATTGGTTAAACGAGCGTAATAATAATCCGTTTTTAACCGACGAAGCCGCTCTATTTACAAGTTTGCAAAATAGGCGAATTAGCCCAAGGGCGGTTCAACAACTTGTAAAAAAGTATGCACAAATTACAACACCACTTAAACATATTACTCCGCATAAACTTCGTAGTACATACGGCACAAGCTTATACCGCGAAACTGGAGATATTTATATAGTTGCAGATGTTCTAGGACACAAGGATGTTAATACTACCAAAAAGCACTACGCAGCAATCAGCGAAGATATGCGCCGAAGCGTTGCGGGCAAAGTAAAATTAAGGGAAGATTAATATATTATTATAGTTTAGCCCTAGCAATAATATTAAAAGTTTATATCGTACGCTTTTGATACTAAAAAGCTAATAAAAAATTTCGCTTTTCCTTAAAATCAAAAGCATATAAAATAAGTTTTAATCTGACAAAAAATTTTGTTTAAATATCAGTTTTTATCAGAAAAAATAAGGTATTATGTCTAACATAGTACCCTATTTTATTTGTCAAATATTAAAAAACTGAGCTGCGTTTTTATATAATAGTTTATTTATATCTGCTGGCTTGTACCCAAGACCTAATAAATTTGTTATAAGCAAACTTTTAAAACTTTTATAATCAGTTATACCAAAAGGTAAATGTTTTGTACCATTAAAATCGGTTCCTATTGCAAAATGTTCTATGCCAAATTTATTTACTAAATAGTCTATATGCTTAACGTAATCTAAAATATTGCAACTTCGCCTACCGTTTAAAAAGTCACTAACTAATGCTAAGCCCACTATTCCGCCGCTATCTACTATCATTTTAATTTGATAATCTTTTAAATTACGGGCGTGGGGGTTTATGCTATAACTTGCAGTATGCGTGCATAGCATGGGTTTAGTTGTAATATTAGCTAAACTCATAAAACTTTTTTCGTTTAAGTGTGCGGTATCTATTATAATTCCACTAGTTTCTAAATTTCGTACTACATGTTTACCAAATTCGGTTAAGTCGCCATTATCTAGTGCTCCCCCTGCCAGACTATTATTGTAATTCCAAGTAAGACCAGTGTATAAAGGTTGCATATTAGCGACCTCGTACGTACTTTGCTTAGACAAAAAATGAAGGTCCTCTATAGCCAGATAAGCATTACTGTTAGAGTCTGTAAACCTTTTGCCTTGTTTAATCCTTTCTAAGGCAATTTCTGGCGTCATTTCTGTTGTCCAAACGGCAGAACCAACACTAACATCCAGTCTTTCGCATTTACTAATGTAGTTTTGCTTAGACCTTTCAAACTTTTTAGAAACCAGATAGTCGTTATGCAAATCGAAAATTTTATACATACTACATTATATTATTGCCTAGCTAAAAAAATGATAAACAAAAAAGCGTATACGAGTAAATATATAATTAGATATAATAATTTAAAATAAAAGACAGCAATTTTGCTGTCTTTTATCATTCTTATTGTGCAGTGTCTGATGCACGGGTTTCGCGTATTACATTAACTTTAATTGTGCCGGGATATTCTAGTTCGCTTTCTATCTTACGTGCAATTTCTTTGGCTAGTATTATCATACCGCTGTCGTTAATTTCTTCTGGTTTAACGGCAATTCTAATTTCTCTGCCTGCTTGTATTGCATAGCTTGCTGCAACACCTTTAAAGCTATTTGCGATTTCTTCTAGTTTTTCTAGCCTTTTAATGTAAGCGTCTAAGCTTTCGCGTCTAGCACCCGGTCTGCTAGACGAAATAGCGTCTGCAACCTGTACAAGAATTGCTTCCAAACTTTTATATTCCACGCCGCCATGATGTGCCTCTATACAATGTATAACTTCTGGGCTTTCTTTAAACTTTTTAGCAACATCTACACCAATGTCTACATGGTTGCCTTCCATCTCAAAGTCCAAAGCTTTGCCAATATCATGAAGTAACCCCCCACGTTTAGCAATTAATACATCAGCACCCACTTCTCCAGCAAGCAGCCCAGCAATATAGCTGGTTTCTAGGCTGTGCTTTAGTACGTTTTGTCCATAACTGGTACGATATTTAAGCCTACCAAGAATTTTAACAAGTT
Source organism: uncultured Clostridia bacterium (assembly GCA_947054085.1). Taxonomy (GTDB): domain Bacteria; phylum Bacillota; class Clostridia; order Christensenellales; family UBA1242; genus RGIG4790. Next base: position 6,720 of record CAMRVD010000004.1, read on the forward strand.
CTGGATGAAGATTAAATATACCAGCTTCAAATATTGCGTTTTCGCCCGCTTCTTTAATTGTTTTTTCTATGTCTTTTTTAACTTTTTCTACGATGTCTTCTACCCTTGCTGGATGAATTCTGCCATCGGTTATAAGCTTTTCAAGAGTAAGCCTTGCAACCTCTCTTCGTATTGGGTCAAAGCTAGAAAGTATTACAGCCTCTGGAGTATCGTCTACAATTAGATCTACACCAGTTGCATTTTCGATAGCTCTAATATTTCTACCTTCTCTTCCTATAATTCTACCTTTCATTTCATCATTAGGAAGGTTTACAGCTGTTACTGTAACTTCGCTTGTTTGGTCGGTAGCACATTTTTGAATAGCAAGAGTAACAATGTTTCTTGCCTTTTTTTCGCCTTCTTCACGAGCAGTGTTTTCTATATCGCGAACAATATTCCCGGCTTCTTTTCTAGCGTCGTCTACAATACTTTCTACAAGTTGCTTTTTGGCATCTTCTTTACTTAGTCCTGCAACACGCTCTAGTTCTTTAGTTATTTTAGTTTTTTCGCTTTCTAACTCTCTTTCTTTTTGCTCTAACTGTTTAGTTTTGTTTTCTAAGTTTGCTCTAGCATCATCTAGTGCTTGAGATTTTCTGTCGATAACCTCTTCTTTTCTGTCTAGTTGTTCTTCTTTTTGAAACAACCTATTTTCTTGTCTCTGAAGTTCGATTCGGCGTTCTTTAGCTTCCTTGTCCGATTCGTTTTTTAGTTTAATAGCCTCTTCTTTTGCCTCTAGCTCGGCTTCTTTTTTAATGTTTTTAGCTTGGTTTTTAGCGTCTTCTAAAACTTTGATTGCTTCTTTTTGTGCATTACCAGCTTTCTTTTTTTGTACAAAAATCGTGGTAACACAAGCAATAGCAGCACCAACAATAAGGCAAACAAGGGCTATGGCAATATAAATTCCTACCATAAATTTCTCCCTTATAAAAATAAATATACTTCTAGTTTGAAATAATCAAAAGCATACAAAAATAGTTATAAATTTTGATAAACTTTTAATATAATAAATTACTGCCAGTCAGTAATAAACAATCAAATTAGTTGTAACTAAATAAATAGTATCATAAAAAAATTTACTATGTCAAGTAAGTTAATAATTCCAAAAAATAAAATAATAATGCAAAAAATGTCTTTTTTAATAATTTTTAAAAAATTTTCCAAAAACACATGACAAACCTATGCAAAATGTCATATTCTATAACAATAGTTTAATTTTAAGGAGAAAATAATCGTGATTATAAATAATGGACTACAAAGTAAAGAAACTTTATTAGACAGTTATCCAGCAGATAGTATTGTGCTAATTAATAAATATAGTAAAGAAAAAGTAAATGGACAGTTTATTTCGTACAATAAAACCGATGCAATAAGTGTATTAAAAAACCGTGCCGACCATCAATTTTTGGTGCAATTTTTAACTGGCAATCATAAAGGCGAAATATACACACTACGATACAACAAAAGTAGTCGTGACGATGGCTCGGTTTTAAAGTATCCTATCAATCAGGAAAAATTACTAGCTAGTAGTAACAAACTACCAAACGAACTGCAAGCAAGTATACAAACTATAAATGATACAAAAGTTATATTAACAATAGATATATCTATGTACTTAAAGCTATTGAACCAAAGAGCATTGGAAACTTCGGTAAATGTAAAAAATCAAACCCAACCAGAATAATTAAAAAAAGGTTTAGCAGCATGGGTCAAAAGTAAAAAAGATTAGAGAATGTTCTCTAATCTTTTTATCGTGATTTATATAATTTTTAACCCTTTGCATTATTAAGAGATATAAGGTTTTCGTACTCTGTAAAAATCAGTTCGCAAATCGCTTTTATATTATTATCCATTTGATTTTTTACATAATCTTTTGCATTATCACTTGTTAATCCAAGTATTAAATAATCCTCACTCAAATTATTGATATTTAAAAGACATCCCCAAGCTACAAAAGTATTCATTGTGTTATTAATGTCATAGCTACGAAGTTTTTCGTCTATAATATCGCGGTTATAGCTAATATTTAACATGCAGTTTTTATATTTATCTTGGTTTTTAGAAATTATTTTATCTGCACTATTGCACGCACAAACTAGGTTGTCTAAATTTAATTTTACTGTATCGCTAGCAACTGCATAATTAAAAAAGTTGATTAACAAAACATCTGGATTTATTACATTAAATTTACTAGATTTAACCATTATTTACCTTCTTTTATCGCCTGTTTAATTTTGTCTTCTACTTCGGCATAAAATTGTGGATTGTTTTCTATATAAGCCTTGGTGTTTTCCTTGCCCTGACCTATTTTTTCGCCGTTATAGCTAAACCACGCACCGCTTTTTTGAATTATATCTTTTTCTACTGCCATATCTAGCACACAACCAGCTTTAGATATTCCTTGACCAAACACAATGTCAAATTCTGCAACTTTAAAAGGAGGAGCCATTTTATTTTTGACGACCTTAACTTTTGTTCTAGCACCTACGCTATCTGTTCCGTCTTTTAATACTTCGCCTTTACGAACATCTAAACGAATGCTCGAATAAAATTTAAGCGCCTTTCCGCCAGGAGTAGTTTCGGGGTTACCAAACATTACGCCCACTTTTTCGCGTAGTTGGTTTATAAATACAACGCAAGTTTTGGTTTTGTTTGTAATGCCTGCAAGTTTTCTAAGTGCTTGGCTCATAAGCCTTGCTTGAAGGCCTACATGGCTATCTCCCATTTCTCCATCTATTTCTGCCTTTGGGGTAAGAGCCGCAACCGAATCGATTACAACAATATCTACCGAACCACTTCTAACTAGGCTTTCGGCAATCTCTAGGCCTTGCTCGCCAGTATCTGGCTGCGAAACATAAAGGTTTTTTATATCTACCCCAAGACGTGCTGCATAAACAGGGTCTAGTGCATGCTCGGCATCAATAAATGCTGCAGTGCCGCCAAGTTTTTGAGCTTCTGCAATAATGTGCAAAGATACAGTTGTTTTACCAGAAGATTCCGGTCCATAAATTTCGATAATTCTACCACGAGGAAGACCACCTATACCTAGTGCCATATCAAGAGGAAGACAGCCCGTAGGAATAACGTCTACCGATTGAGCAGAAACATCTCCCAATTTCATTATACTGCCCTTTCCAAAAGCTTTTTCTATTTGAGCAATAGCTTGCTCTAAATTTTTTTCCTTATCCGAAATAGTTGCCATAAAATTTTTCCTTTAAACTAATATATTCTTATTATAAAACAAAGTTTCGACAAAATCAAGTTAAATATAAATTTTTAAAAAACTTTAGTTTATTTGCTTAGATTATTTACTTTCTGTACTATTTGATAGTGCCTTTATTGCATTGATAATGTAATTGATGCAGGAAACCACACAAAGAACAACGCCTACAATCATAATAGATAATCCTACTAATCTAACGTACTCTGTCCAATCAGCAGATAAGCAATTATACAATCCAACATAAAGCATTAGCACCATGCTACCAATATCTAAAAAGAATGATTTAATCTTTCCAAAAATATCAGCAGCAATAACAACATTATTATTAGATGCAACCATTCTAACTCCGCTAATTAAAATATCCCTAAGAACAACAATTAAAACAAGAATAATTGCAACCCAGTTTAATGTAGTTGGGTATGCTAGCAGCACTAATATTATTGCAGTTGTTGTTATAAATTTGTCTGCAATTTGATCCATAAATTTACCAAAATCGGTAATTAGATTGTACTTTCTTGCTATGTAGCCGTCTAAAAAGTCGGTAAAACAAGCCAGTGCATATACACCAAGTGCACAAAAATAACCAATTCCGTAAGGAATGTTAATTAAAAATAATGCAATAACAATAGGTGTACAAATTATTCTTACAAGTGTCAGTGCATTTGGCACATTTAATTTAAATTTCATAATGTTTTCTCCTTAATTTTAATTAGTCGATATTTTCGCCCACTAAATCGTAGCCTTTAATCTTTTTAATCTTGATATTATACATATTACCTACATCTACCATACTGTCCGATATAAAGTAGCAAATTGTATCAATTTCTGGGCTTTGAAACTCGGTTCTGCCAAAAAATTTACCTTTACTATAATCTATACCCTCGTAGCAGACTTTTAAAGTCTTGCCAATATATTTTTTATTATTTTCTGTCACTATCTTTTTTTGAAGTTTAACAAGTTTTACTAAGCGTTTTTGTTTAACTTTTTCGGGTACTTGGTCTGGCATATTAGCAGATGGTGTACCGTCCTCTTTGCTATAAGCAAAAAATCCTACGTGGGCAAGTTTATATTTTTTAATAAACTCGTAAAGTTCGTTAAAGTCTTGTTCGGTTTCGCCGGGGAAGCCTACCATAAAAGTTGTACGGATTGCTACAAAATCTTTTTGACTTTGTATGTATTCTACAAGTTCTTCAATGTCTTTTTTAGTAGATTTACGGTTCATTCGTTTTAAAACATTGTCCGAAATATGCTGAAGCGGAATATCTATATAATTGCAAAGTTTAGGATTTGTTTGCATTTCGGCAATTAAATCTCTAGTAATTAATTCTGGATAACAATATAGTAGTCTTATCCATTGCAAATTTTTTATGGCAGATAATTTTTTAATAAGCTCCAGTAGCTTTGGCTCGCCATAAAGGTCAGTCCCGTATCTTGTAACATCCTGAGCTATTAATATAATTTCTCTAGCACCACCTTTTACAAGATCGGTAGCTTCGTTAATTAAAACATCTAAATCCCTGCTGCGATATTTTCCTCTAATAGAAGGAATTGTGCAAAATGTACAATAGTTATCACAACCATCAGCAATTTTTAAGTAAGCATAGTGCATTGGAGTGGTTATCATACGTTCCTTTACATAAGGAATAGTTTCCATGCTACCGGTTTTAACAATCTTTGTTTGTAAGTTATTAAAGCTATCTTCTAAATGTTTTGCTATGTATGGATATTGATCAATACCCAAAAAGATATCTACTTCTGGCAAATCTTTTTGCATTTCTTTAAGCCAACGCTGAGGCATACAACCTGTTACAACCAATCTTTTGCAAGTACCCATTTTTTTATAGTCTATCATTTCCACAATAGTATCCATAGACTCCTTACGAGCACTACTAATAAAGCCACAAGTGTTTACAATAATAATGTCTGCTTTGCTTGGATCACTAGTAAATCCATAGCCTGCTTGTTTTAAAAATGTAAGCATAAGTTCTGTGTCTACACGATTTTTATCACACCCAAGCGAAATTATTCCTACTAGCATTTTTTCGTTAGATTTCATAATATCTCCTAATTTTTATTAAAGCTATACAGCTTTTGCGTTTTTTTACTGTATTGAATAAAATTATAGTGCAATTATATTAAATTTACCACAATTTTATATGTCCAAATATTAAAATTCACTATCGTCATCTGGTCCAAACATTTCTTCGTATTGTTCGTCGGTAATAATAAAATCTCGAGGCTTGCTGCCAATACTAGGACCTACCCAACCAAAATCGCTCATTTGATCAACAATACGAGCGGCACGGTTAAAGCCTATTCTAAATTTGCGTTGCAGCATACTAACCGAAACCTTACCCGTTGCTTTGGCAAATTTAACAGCCAATTTCATGTAATCGTCCATGTCATCGCCATTATCAAACGAACCGGCATCAGAGGTTTCGGATTCTTCCTGTTTTGATGCATAAACTTGTTTCATTACATCTTCGTCGTAAGTAGATTCGTTATTTTCTTTTACATATTTAATAGCATTTCGGATTTCGTCGTTATCGCAAAATGCAGCTTGAAGCCTTATTTTTATATTCATATCTTGTGGAGCAAATAGCATATCACCTTTACCAAGAAGGTTTTCTGCACCACCTTCGTCCAGTACAGTTTTGCTGTCGGCAAAACTAGCAAGTGCAAACGCTACACGTGTTGGCATGTTGTTTTTTATAGTACCAGTAACAACATCTACAGACGGACGCTGAGTAGCCACAACCATATGAATACCCGCTGCTCGTCCAAGCTGAGTAATACGCTGAATACCTGCTTCAAAATCCTTTTTAAGAGCACCACCCATAAGTTCTGCAAGTTCATCTACTACAATTATAAGGTACGGCATTTTAGTTACAGTTCCATTAACTACATCGGATTGCTTATTATACTGCTCTATATTTTGACATTCGCTTTCTTGTAGTTTTTTGTATCGGTCGTCCATTTCTTGAACACACCATTTAATACTATTAAGTGCTTTGTCATGCTCGCTAACTACATTTGGAAGCATTAGATGAGGCAAATTATTATACATGCTAAATTCTACACGCTTTGGGTCTATCATAATAAACCTAACGTCGTCTGGGGAATATTTGTACAAAATACTCATCATCAAACTGTGTATAAATATGGATTTACCACTACCAGACGAACCTGCAACAAGTAAATGTATCATTTTTGGTAAACTTTTTATAATAACTTTACCATTAATGTCTTTACCAATAGCAATAGGAAGTGGATCTTTGCAGTTTGTAAATTCTGGACTTTCCAGTAGTTCACGCATACCAACAGTACTTGGTACATCGTTTTCTAACTCTATACCAAACGCTTTTTTACCGGGTATCGGTGCTTCGATTCGTATTTTGCTACGGGCTTCTATCGCCATAGAAATATCAGTTTCGATATTTAACACTCTGCTAACCGATACGCCGTCAGGAAGTGTAAGTTCGTATCGAGTAACTTTAGGCCCTCGAACAATGTTAATAACTTTAGCACCAATTCTAAAGTCCTCCATAACCTTTTCTAACGCTTCGGTTTTACGTTTATATTCTTCGCTATAATCTGCATTTTTCTCCTCGTAAATTCTAAACATACTAAGAGGAATACTGTTGTATCTTACAGATTTAAATCCCATTTGCTTGCCTACTGGTGCACTTGGTTTATTGGCTTTTGTGTTGCCAAAATCTAATTTTGTAGCTTTAGCTTGATCTTCTAAATTTTCGCCAAGCTTACTAGCACTCAAACTATGGTTCTGGGCAGAAAGCCTATTATTTAATCCATTAAATCCAGTTCTTTCGCTCACCAAGGGTTCTCTTTCGGTTCTGCCGTTAAATCTATTTAGCCTACTATCTGCAACCTCGCTTATTCTTTCTGCTTGATAATTAGTATCGCTCGAAGCTGTGTTAATAATATCAATATTTTCATTTCGGGCTAACCTGTTAGTTATTTCTCTAGGATTAATATCAACAGGAGCGTTGTTAGAAATATCGTCTATTATATCGCTGTTAGTATTATTATAATTTTGATTAAACCCACGCATAGAATCTTCAAAAACTGGACGAGTTGGAAAATTACGTTTATATGCTTCGCTTAGGTCGTTTTGACCAACTTCACCACCACCGTACAAGTCTGATATTGGGTTTTCAATTGTATTATGTTCTTCACGATAATTTTTAACCCATTGATCACGTTCCTTATCGTTAGGAAGCGCAATATCTGGTAATTCTCTACTACCAAATAAAATATCCCTAGCAGATTTATCAGCTTTGGCTTCATCTGCTATATAACTATCGAAATTTGGCTTAAAAAGCCTGTTTTTTGCTTTTTCTTGTTCGCTAATTGTTGAAGTATTGCTAGTAACGTTAGAACTTGATTGATCTTGATTAGACAATTCTTTATTAGCATTTATGTCTTTTAAATTAATAGACTCAACTTGGTTTTGATCATCTTGTACAGCAAATTTATAGCTTTGGATAATATTTTCTGTATTATCCACCACATTAGCATAATTATTAGCATTAAACGAACGATTATCTTTAACAGATATATTTTTATTTTTTTTGTTGTTTTTATAAACTATGCTATCTAGTACAATGCCTACAAATATAGATAGTGCAATAATAGTTACAGAATAAACACCAATTAAACCTAATAAAGTTTTTACAAGATAAACAAAAATACCAACAAATGCACCGCCAATAGAAACACCATTTGTCATATTAAAGCAATTGTTCAAATATAAACCATAGTCGCTAAATCCTTCGCACATAGCAAGCGAACTAGTAGACACCATAATGTGCAGAAGCATTATAAAAAAGATAACTGCTAAACTTAAATAAACAGTAAATTTTTTGTTATAGTTATATTTTAAACCTAGTACATTTGCTAGCCCAAATAAACTTAAAATTATAAGATACGCATACCATGCTAGTCCAAAAGTACCCAAAAAAAAGTTTGTAATAACAAAGTTTGGTATAATCGAAAATATAAACAAAACAAAGGCAAGCCCAATAAGGCTGTAGCCAATTGCTTTGTTTTTACTTGTATTTATAGATTTATTAGCCAAAATTTTACCCTCTTGTTAGTCCTAAATATTAGAAAGATCACTAAAAGTAATATTAATTGGATGACCTAAATAGCTAACAAACATTTTACTAAGTATAAAAGTTTCAGCAATATATTTATTTGCATCTTTAACGGTTAACATTTCTATTTTTAACTTTTCGGTGTTTTCGTTAAATGAGCGTTTTAATACCGAAACTTCTTTTGCATTTATTAACGACAACTCTAAACATTCGTCGCAAGAAAGCATAAAGTTGGTTATAAAAATATTTTTTTCTAGCTCAAATTCTTGCTCGCTTATAGAATCTTCTATATTTAAATTTTTAAGAACTTTTACAAAGTTTTTTAAATGATTTTCTGCGTTTTCGTAGTCTACAACTATATCAAATTCTAGTTTGCCATTATTAGCAAAAGTAGTATTTTCTATTGTAAGCGAATTATAATAGTCGCTAGTAAGCCTTAGGGCCTTGTAAAGTTTCTTTTCTAAAATAGGCTTTATAATCTCTGGTAAATATTTTTTAGCATTTTTATAACCATAAGTAGGAAATGCAATTCTAATTCTACTTTGGTTAAGCCTTTTATTGCGAGTTCTAAGGTCGCCTACAAAGTCCTCTACTTCCGAAACATATTTAATCTTTTTGTAATCAGCATTTTCTGGTAAGCGATTTGCAAAAAATTCCTCCGCATAGTCGTTAAACTCTTCGCCATCAATGTCACCAGTAGCAGAGATCACTGTGTTCTTTGGAGTAACTAGTGTTGTAAAAAACTCTTTAGCAGTGTCAGCATTAAATCTCTCTACAGTTAATGTTGTTCCAAATTTAGGGTTAGCAAGTCCTGTTCTGTAGTATAATGCTTGGTTGGTGCTTTTTTCTAGCGAATACGCGTGATTTTCGGCTAAGCGATCTATGTCTGCAAGTAGCCCAAGTTTAATCCTCTCACCGGTGGCAGCATCAAAGTTACTATCAAAAACAATTTCCGATAGCAGTTCCATAGCCCACTCTAATGTTTCGTTAGGAAAAATTGCAGAAATAACAATACTCTCTCGGTTTGCCTCAGCATTTAAAATTATACCATTAAGCTTAGCGTAATTAAGAAGTGCTTCGCGGGTTGGATAATTCTTAGTACCACAAAGTAATAATCTAGAAATATATTCCGATAAGCCACTTTGGTTAGATTTTTCGCTTTGACATCCTCCGGTTATATGCACAACAACACTACAAATTTTAGAATCTGCTTTTTCGGTGCAAATAGCTCGTAGTCCGTTATCAAAAGTTTTAATTGCCATAATAGTTCCTCTTATAGTGTTTTTTATAAATCTATTTTACCAAAAAAAATCTGCTATGGCTAGCAGATTTGCAAATTATTTATTATTCTTTATAGCTTTTTTACATTTTGGCGAGATTACTTTAATTATTCTAATGCAACATAATTAAGAACCAAATTTTAAAGCTAATAGACTTATAAAAACAAAAATATCTTTTTAATAGACAATTATTAATGTATTACAAACTTTCGGCAATGGTATCGGACACAGTTGTGCATTGTAGCCCTTTGCTTTTTGCATTATCTATAATATTTGGAAGTGCTTCCAAAGTTTTTTCCTTAGGGTGCATAAGTATAAGATCACCCCCTGCCATGTTTTTGGTTGCTCTATCAAATATAATACTTGCGTTTTGATCCCGCCAATCTATAGTGTCACGCGTCCACATAATGGTTGTATAATTTAGACTTTCCGCCGCCTGAACAGTCGCTTTGTTGTAACTGCCTCCGGGTGGTGCAAAAAGCGTAATGTCGTAGCCTATGGCGTCCTTAACTAGCTTATGTGTCTTTTGCATTTCGGTTAAGTTTTGCTCTAAGCTTAGTTTGCCGTGCTCTTTGTGATTATACCCATGGCTTGCAATTTCGTGTCCATTTTGGTAAATCTTTTTTAGAAGCTCCGGGTTGTCCCTTACCCAAGTTCCGCCCACAAAAAAAGTACACTTAACTTGCTTTTCTTCTAACACTTTTAGTATTGGCTCTATGTATTCGCTGCCCCAATACACATTAATCATAAGGCTAACTTTATTGCTTTTTGTGTTTCCTGCATACACGCAACCATTAATAACATTGTTACTAGCAGTTATAGCTGGCGAATATACACTTAGCACCACCACGCAAGCAATAATACCCAATATTACCAAATTACAACATAAACTTACAATTTTTTCGCTCTTTTTCATGGTATATTGTATGATGCCCGCTTTAAAAAGATGCCTTAAATTTGTTTTTCATATAAACTATGACTTAAAATATTAAAATTAATATTTTTAAACTAATCTGAGTTTTTTTATATATAAGAAAAATAGAGGTTGCCCTCTATTTTAAAATATAAATTACAACTTTTTAATAAGTTTAAGATCTACTCTTCCTTTTTCGTCAATTTTAATAACTTCTACTTCTACTTTATCACCAATGTTTACAACATCTTCTACACGGTCTACGCGTTTAGACGATAACTTAGAGATATGTACCATGCCGTCGCAAGTGCTGGTAAGTTCTACAAATGCACCAAATTGCATAATGCGTACAACTGTACCGGTGTATCTTTCGCCTAGTTCTGGCTCAAAGGTTAAGTCTAGTATAATTTGTTTAGCTTGTTCACATTTTTCTATGTCAGTAGATGCTATCATAACCTTGCCGTCGTCTTCTATATCTATTTTAACGCCGGTTTTTTCTATAATTTTGTTTATGGTTTTTCCGCCAGAGCCAATAACTTCGCCAATTTTGGTTGGGTCTATCATAAAGCTAATAATCTTAGGCGCAAACTTGCTTAAGTGGTCGCGGCTTTGAGGGATGGTTGCAAGCATTTTGTCCATAATAAACAATCTGCCTTTGCGGGCTTGTTCTAGCGCCGTTGTTAATATTTGCTTGTCTATGCCCTTAATTTTTATATCCATTTGAATAGCAGTAATACCGTCTTTTGTACCAGTAACTTTAAAGTCCATGTCGCCCAAAAAGTCCTCGATGCCCTGAATATCGGTAAGTACTGCAACTTTGCCGCTTTCTTCGTCTTTAATAAGACCCATTGCAACACCAGCAACTGGCGCTTTAATAGGTACACCTGCGTCCATTAAGCTAAGAGTGCTTGCACATGTACTAGCCATAGACGACGAACCGTTACTTGCAAGAACTTCGCTAACAAGCCTTAAAGCATAAGGGAATTCTTCTTCTGATGGAATAACTGGTTCTAGAGCGCGTTCTGCTAAGGCACCATGACCAATTTCGCGTCTGCCTGGAGATTTTAGTCCCCTAGCTTCGCCAGTAGCGTATGCAGGCATGTTGTAGTGATGAATATATCTTTTATATTCTTCGCCGTCTAGGCCGTCTAATTTTTGAACTTCTGCAATAGTGCCAAGAGTTAATGCGTTCATAACTTGAGTTTGTCCACGGGTAAACACGCTAGATCCATGAACTCTTGGAAGCATGCCAACCTCGCACCAAATTGGGCGGATTTCGTCAGTCTTACGTCCGTCTGGGCGAATACCTTTGTTTAAAATTTGAGCTCTTACTTTTTCTTTTTTCATTTTGTAGATAGTGTCTGATATTTCGCGTTCTCTGCCTTCAAACTCTTCGGCAAAATGCTCTAGGGTTTCGGCTTCTACAGCATCTACATTTTCGGTACGTACAATGCGGTTTTTGGTAACAGTTAACGCTTCGTCTAGTTTTTTGTCTGCAAATTTTCTAACAGCGGCTTCTACATCCTCGCCAACATGATATAACTCTATCTCTACTTTTTGTTTACCAACTTCGGCTTTGATTTTTTCTATAAAAGCTACAATCTTTTTAATCCAGTCGTGAGCAAACATAATGGCGTCTAGCATGTCTTCTTCGGTAACTACATTTGCGCCCGCTTCTACCATCATAATGGCATCTTTTGTGCCACTAACAGTTACATGCATGGTAGATTTTTCGCATTCTTCCATAGTAGGGTTAATAACATACTTTCCATCTACTTTGCCAACAACAACACTTCCCGTTGGTCCTGCAAAAGGAATGTCCGATATGCTTAAAGCAACAGAACTACCTATCATTGCAAGAGGTTCTGGGGCAAAATCAGGGTCTACACTTAGTGCGGTTGCACAAACGGTAACATCGTTAAAAAATCCTTTAGGAAACAGTGGGCGTATTGGCCTATCTATTAGTCTGCTGGTTAAAATAGCTTTATCGCTTGCTCTGCCTTCACGCTTTTTAAAACCACCAGGGATTTTACCAACCGAATACATTTTTTCCTCAAAGTCTACAGTAAGAGGGAAAAAGTCCTGACCTTCCTTTGGCTCTTTACTCATAACAGTGTTCACCATAATCATGGTGTCGCCACTTTTTACTATGCAGCTGCCATTGGTAAACTCGGCATACTTGCCAACTCTAACTTCTAGTTCTTTGCCGGCAAGATCCATTTTATAAATTTTTTCTTCCATTAATATTCTCCTTAATTTTAAAAAAGAGGACAGAAAAAAATTTGTCCGCCCTCCTTTATATTTAATTATTTTCTGATGCCTAATTTTTCGATTAGAGCTCTGTAGCCTTCTAGGTTGGTATCTTTTAGATATTTTAGTAGGCCTTTTCTTTTACCAACAAGCTTCATAAGTCCGCGACGCGAGTGATTGTCTTGCTTGTTAGATTTAAGATGTTCTGTTAAGTGATTAATGCGTTCGGTTAGTAGTGCAATTTGAACTTCTGGAGAACCAGTGTCCTTTTCTGCTCTAGCGTACTCGGCAATAATCTCTGCCTTTTTAACTTTATCCATATTTTCCTCCATTAACTTATTCGCCATAAGGCTAAGCAGACCGTTGGAAACACGCGAGATCCCCTATCCTTAGGTACACGAAAGATAATATCACAATAAAACACTTTTGTAAAGTAAAAATTAAAATTAGCCAATATTTTTTCGCGTAATATGCTCTATTTCGGGTACTCTTTGCTTAACAGTGCTAATAATAACATCTAATTCTTCTTTGTTTTTAACCTTTAGCGATATTATAACTTCAAATTTATTTTTAGGCAAAATCTGGGCTCTTAAAGACGAAAGCGAAACTTTGTTATCGTAAATATTAGAAATAACTGCAAGGATTTTGCCAAGTATTCCAGCTTCGTCACGGCCAATAAGCGATAGGTGTACATCAAATAGTTTATTTACATTTGGGTTCCAGCTGGCTTCTAAATACCTGTCGCTTTGAATATATTTAAGGTTTTTACAATCGGTAGTATGAATGCTATATCCGCCCTTATTGCTAACCGCAATTATTTTATCCCCAGGTATTGGCGAGCAACATCCCGAAAATTTGTAATTGGTTATTGCATTGCCTTCTACCAAAATAGGACAGTTTTCTAAGGCTTCGGCATTTTTTAAAAAAGTTTCTTTTTTACTTAAGGTTGGCTTAAGTATTTGATTAACGGTAACCGCCTTGTATCCAACCGAGGCAAACATGTCGTCTATGCTATCAAAGTTAAATTTTTCTTTAAGTTCTTTAAAGTTTTGTTCTTCTATAATGTCGCCGATTGTAAGCCCCACTTTTTTGGCTTCTTCTTCTAGTATTTTTTTACCAAAAATAATATTTTCTGGCGTGGTTTCTTTTCGGAAAAATAGCCTAATATTATACCTTGCATTTTGGGTAACTGCAATATTAAGCCAATCTCTGCTTGGACCTTTGCTAACCTCGGATGTAAGTATTTCTACCACATCGCCAGTTTCTAAAATAGTTGCAAGCGACGCTTTTTTGCCATTAATTTTGGCTGCTATACATTTATGACCTAGTTCTGTATGAATAGCATACGCAAAGTCTATAGGAGTAGATCCACTAATTAAACTTATTGGCTTATATTTAGGTGTAAACACCCAAATTTCGGCAGACGAAAAGTCCATTTGCAAAGCTTTTACAAAGTTTTTATTGTCGGTAATTTGCAGTTCTTGCTCTATTAAGTTTCTAACCCAGTCCAGTTTTTCTTGCAAAATATACGATTTATCGTTACTATTATCGCTTTTGTATGTCCAGTGCGAAGCTATGCCGTATTCACAAAATTCGTGCATATCAAAAGTGCGAATTTGTAATTCAAACGGAGTACCGTCTGTCGTAATAAGTGTTGTGTGTAAACTTTGGTAGCCATTAGGCTTAGGCGACGCTATATAATCTTTTATTCTGCCGGCAACAGGTCTGTATTTTTGGTGTACAGCTCCCAGTATTTTATAACAATCTTCTACCGAGTCCACCATAATTCTAAAAGCTAAAATGTCGTAAATTTTTTCAGTACCCTTTGTCTGAAATTTTTTATATAAACTGTAAAAATTCTTAAATCTACTAGAAACTTTGCCCTTCACCCCAGTTTCTTTTAAAACATATTCTAATACACCACTAATTTTGGACATTTTTTCTTTCCACTTGCTGTATTTATTATCTAATTCCGACTTTAGTTTATTGTAATCCTCGGGGTTTAGGGTTTTAAAGCATAAATCGTCAAGCTCGGCATGCATGGCAGAAAGCCCTAGCCTTTCGGCTAGCGGAGAAAATATATCTTTGGTTTCGCTTGCATATTTTATTTGGCGGTCGCGTGGCAAAAAATCGATGGTTCTCATATTATGCAATCTATCTGCAAGTTTTATTAGTATTACTCTAATATCTTTGCCCATTGCGACAATAAGCCGCCTTAAACTTTCCGACTCATCCAAGGTTTCTCTGCGATATTTTATGCTATTAACCTTGCTTAAACCTTTAACAAGTTCTGCGACATCGTTGTTTGTTGACTCTATTATTTGCTTAACGCTAACTTCGGTATCATCTAACGAGTCGTGCAGTAGCCCAGCACAGATAGTGTCCGAGTCCATGCTCATGTCTACCAAAATTTCGGCAACACCAACACAATGATTAATCCAAGGTTCGCCACTTTCGCGTTTGTTGCCTTCGTGAGCACTGATAGCCAGTTTATATGTTTGTTCTATTTTTCGTCCATCGTAAAGATCATACTTTTCTCGGACATCTTTTAAAAAATCACTCATTTTTTGTAAAATCCCTATAAAATTTACTATTGTTTAGATTATTTTTTTCTTTATTATTAATTTTAATCTGTACGTCTGTAATACCGCTAACAGAAATAAAATCAAGATCGTCAAAAACCAAAATTGCAAATAAAATTTGATTTAGATTTAAACTTTTATCGTACTTATTAAGTTTTTCGGCAAATTCAAAAATGTCGTTAGCAAAAATTCCCTCGTGGTTTTTTACTATCAAATTATAACAAATACCCATGATTTTACGGTCACATGATGCTAATTTTAAGTTATTTAATGTACTTTGGTCGTAAACAAATTTTGTGTTGTCAAACAAAAAATGTTCATTTCTTGTTCCAGATTTTAAGTAAATATAATTTTTGTAACCATTTTCTGCAGACTGCACACCCGTACTTTTTATAATAATACAATTTTGCTTATTTACCAAAAAAGAGCTGCTAACTATATAATTTTGTTTAATAATAGGATTATTAAGTAATAGTTCTAATTGTCTTTGATTTTGACAAATAATAACTGTACCGAATTTATCTTTTGCTAAAGTTTCGGCGACTTGTATAAGAGATTCTTCGTTTAAATGTTTAAATTGTAAATTACAGCTTGTATTTCTATAAGACAAATATCGATTTACGATACTACTAGCATTAACAAGTTTATTGTTAAATGTAAAAGTTTTGTCGTCAAATTTAACATCTTTAAGCTTACAGCAAGGATATTTTTTGCCATTGTAAACGTTTACTTCCAATTCTACAAAAAGTTGTTTACTACTATTACTTTTAAGCATTTCTATATGTTTATAAGCATTAAAAGCTACAATTTGTTTATTGTTAATAGTATGTAATTTATAATGCTTATAGTTTTTGCCTTTCATTTGCTCGCAAATTAAGTTATTTGCTTTAAGCATAAAACTTGGTTTTTCGTTGCCACAACCAAAAGGTTCTAGCATTTTTAAATTATTGATAAATTTAAGATTTATATCAGCATCGGTTATTTCTATATCGTAGTGGTAATTAACCAAAAATTCATTTGCAGAATAATTTTGTTTTAATCTGCTGTTAAATTCTTGCTTAAATTCCTCAAAATTTTGTGGCAATAATTCTATTCCTATTGCCATTTTATGACCACCAAACCTTATAAGTAAGTGTTGCAAATCACTTAAAATGCTATGAATATTTATACCATCAATACTTCGCCCACTACCTTTTAAAGTACCATCTTCGGTTTTGGTAAATATTATACATGGTCTGTTGTAATCATGACACACTCTACTTGCCAATATTCCAAGCACACCTTGATGAAAATCGCCACACACCAGTACACAATAATCAGATACAACATCAACATTTTTAAGTTGAGTTTCTATGTTTTCGATACCATTAGAAATTTCTGTTAATCGTTTATTATTGTCTAGTTCTATTTGACTATATAACTCTTCCAATTTGTTAGGGTTAGTTTCTACTAAAAAATCAAGAACTTTTTTGCCATTGTCCATGCGTCCGCTAGCATTTAAACGTGGCACTAATCTAAACGACACATCTTCGCTAGAAAGATTACCTAGTTCTAGTTTATTAATTAAAAATTTAATACTTTCTAAACATTCGCCCTTATTAATTTTTTCTAGTCCTAGTTTAGCAATAACGCGATTTTCGTTTATAAGAGGAACAATATCACCAATAGTTGCAATTGCACAAATATCTAAGTAACGCTCTACATACTTTTTGCTTTCCATTGCTTCCACTATTTTAAGAGCAACTCCTGCCCCACATAAACCATCAAATCCATATTTTTGACCTGGTATTTTAGCATCAATCACAGTGCAATTAGGTAAATTTTCCATTGGCTCGTGGTGATCAGTAATAATAACGTCTATGCCTAATTGCTTTAGTTGCTCTACTTCTTTAACCGCTGTAATTCCTAAATCTACTGTTATAAGTAAATCGGGCTTGCCAATTTGACATATTTCGGAGATTGTACTACTGCTTAGCCCATAACCATCTTCAAACCTACTAGGAATAAATGCATCTACACACGCACCTTTGCTTTTTAAGTATAATACCAAAATACAAGCCGCAGATATTCCATCGCAATCGTAATCACCAAATACCAATATTTTTTTATTCATTTCGATTGCCTTACGTAATTTTTCTACAGCATCATACATTCCATTTAGGTCAAATGGATTTAACAACATTTTAATATTAGGATTTAAAAAGTCGTCTAAGGTATCAGTAATTCCTCGATTATTTAAAAATTCTATAAGTCTAGGGTCTAAAGTGGTTTTCATATTTTTTCCTTAAAAAAAGCCTCTTGAAAAATCAAAAGGCCAAAATTGATAAATTATTTTTTTACAGAAATATTGTTTGTACTAAGTTTTTGTTTTGCACGCAAATTTTTTATATCGTTTATATAAACATGTAAAGCTGGTGTTACAAATAGCAAGCTGTATACGCTAGAAATTACGCATAAAAGTATACTAACACCCGCAAGTTGAACATATGCAACTGGAACACACACCATCACAAACGATAAAATCAAAGCTACTATCGGAATAATAACTAATATCTTGCATTGTTTGCTTGCTAAAATTAATTTTTCATCTTCGTTATGTGCCGCGTATTGTTTACTTTTACTATTTTCGCGATTACGTTCTAAAATTTGAGTAAATCCAAAGACTACTAATACAGAACTAACCAAAACTGCAGCAAGACTTACAAGCGAAAATTGTGTACGAGTTAAAAATATTAATGCCATACTAAAAATAATATTGTGTAGTAGTGCAAACATTAAACTTACACCAGAAAGCACACCGTATCGCATCCATCCAGCAAAGAAGCACACAACTAAAACACATAAAATAGCAATAGAAATATAAAGCATAATATTGCTGCTAAAGTAAGAATCTAATGATTGTAAATCGCTTACCCTACTAACATCTATTTTTAACATTTCCGCAATGTCAGATTTTAAAGTATCGGGGTTTTTAATTTTAGATTTAGCAATTCTTACAACTAAGTAGGTATCGATGTTTTTGTCTTCTATAACAAAATTGTCTACACTAGCACCATGCTTAGACAAGACTTTTTTTATTTGGCTTACATAATCGCCAGCTATCTCTCTGTCGCTAATTAGCTGCCCAGATTCGTTATTATAAGTAAGCTTTACTTCTACTTGCAGACCTCCGCCAATTTCTACCGAAGTTCTTACGCCAAAAATACTTACAAAAATAACTGTAAGAGCAATTAATACAAGAGAAACTACAGCAAATATTTTAAGTGGATATTTATTTTTAGTCATTTTGGCTTTCCTCCACAGTTATTTGTTTAAAGCCAAATGGCTCTCCTTGCTTTTTGTTAGACTTATTAAAAATACTAACAAACCATGGCAAAAGTACAATATTGGTAATGGCTCCAAGAAGCGAACATACAAACAATATTAAATTTACCGAAACTAAATTTTTAATTATACCAGAAAGCAACGCAAAAATAACAATTAGTATGCTACTAGTTACAATCATAGCAGATCTGGCCTTTTTTGTACCTGCTAGTATGCTTGCATCTATAGTTTTACCGGCTTTATATTCTTCGCTAATTCTGGACATATAACCAATAGTTCCAGTAAAAATCAAACTAATTCCAACAATAAATGCTAGTAAACTAGAAAGGTTAATTTCTATTACATTTACGCCAGCAAAAATCCAAAAGGCAATAATTGCATCTAACAAAAATGCAGGCATTAAAAGTAATGCAACAACTTTAAACTTAAATGCAATAAAGGCAAAACCAGCAATAATAACTGTTACAACCAAAGCTACAAGCAACCAAAATAGTATATTATAACCTTCTGTAGTAGAAAGTCCTAAGTGGCTAGTCATTGTATTGATTACAGCAGTATCTGCATTTAAATCTACTTTTATAGAACCAAATTTTGCTTTGTAATAAAAGTCTTTTGCCGAACTATAGTCAGTAATAGAAAGTTGCATTTGCGAGTAGTCTTGCACGTTAGAAGCATCAAAACTTGTTTGCAAGTTTTTACCCATATAAACATATATGGTAGAACTAGCAGCACAAAGCTCTTTAAACTTTACTTCGCCCTCTTTATTAAAATTGATTGTTAAAAAGGTAGTGCCGTTATAATCACCTACACTCATTTTATCGATATGGTCTTTAGCAGATACTAATTTGTAGTCTGTGCCAGACGATGCCGACCTAAACTCGAAAGCTCCAACTGCAACGCTAGATAGTGCCGAATGAGCCGATGCAAATCCATTAACATTAGTAGTAGGATAACCAATTTCTACCCTAATTTTTTTGCCATCTATGCTTAGTACTTTGCTAGACTGGTAGCCTTGCTCAGCTAGTGTTTGTTTGATTGTTTCCATGCTGCTGGTAATATCAGCCTTAGAAGCTTCGCCTTTTATATCGTACTCGGCATATAGTCCGCTATAAACCTCGCTAGATACATTAATCGAGCCCCAAACACCAGTATAAAGGGTGCTTCCAAACTGCATAGGAACAAAAGTAAATATTGTCCCAAGAACAATAATTACCGACAAAACAGCAATCAAAATTAATTTATTACTCTGTTTACCTTTTTTACCTTTTCTAGTCCTCATTTTGTTGTTCCTTAATTTATATTGTACTGTTTTAGTATACATTAAGCATAACTAAAGGTCAATCTTTTTATAAAATTTTAATAAAATACAATTACATAATTATTAAAAATATTGCCAAAAAGAATAAAAAAATAGCAAACCAGTAAAGGTTTGCCATAAATTTAGATTAATTTTAAAATTTATTGTCATTCCGAGCATCAGCAAGCAGTTTATGTTAATGCGTAAAAATGTGCTTGAAATTTTATCCTTATTAACTTTGTTATACTTTAGATTTTTTGTTTACTCTTATAACTCCAATAACTCCAGCTATTATCATACCAAATACATAATCTAAAATTAAACCAACACTTAAGTTAAATGAAGTGCTAAGCAAGCTAAAAATTACAAATGCAAGGGTAATGTAACTGGCAGCAAAAATTAGACCTTTTTTTAGCCCACCTACTTTGTTTTTTGTAAAAATTAGCGTTCCTACGGCAATAGAAATTCCTTTAATAACTAAATTTACAGGTGCAATAACGCGGTCGTTTAAATTTGCCATTTTTATTATAAGTGCAAAAATAATTATACAAACAAATGTAATGATCAGCGAAATAATTAATGCTTTTACAAACAAAAACGCATCGTTATTTGTATTTATTTTGGTTTTTTTTGCAGTTTTAGCAATAGATTTACTCATAGATAAACTCCTTATGCTAAAAGTTATGCTGCAAAAAAGATTATTAGAACAATTTGTTATTTTTTAATTTAAATTTTACTGCTTATTACTATAACCCCAAAAAACTAAACATTTTTTGAAAATTATACAACTATAAGCAACAAAACATATTAAAGATTAAATTATCTTACACGATAATTTGACTTTTTAGTTTTGGTTGAAGTTTTGCTAGTATCAGATTTTTTTTCTTTAGTTTCAGCATTATTTGTAGATTCTACTTTTTGCTCTATAGCTTCGGCATCTTTTTCTAATTCTGCTAGTTTTTCTTCTTTTTCTTCTAACTTATCTTGCCCAGTAACCACATCTTCTACAGGTTTTTCTGCTGGTTTATTAGATCCCTTTAGTACAGTTGCAACACTAGCCATGTCGAACTCCATGCTAGTTTTAGAATTTTTTGCACCAGTTTCTACAATAATGGTTTTGTAGCCGTCTTTGTCATTAATTTTAGTAATTCTACCAATTACGCCACCAACAGTACGAATGGTATCCCCAACTCGGACACTGTTTATCATTTGATTGTATTCCTTTACGCGTTTGCGGTTGGTAATGCTTGGAACAATTAGCATTATAAGAACTAGTCCAATTAAAATTACATAAATCCACCAAGTGTTTGCTGGTGTCGCTGCCCCGTTTAATAAAAAGTTTGTCATAAATTTCTCCTTGTGTTAAGATAGTTGTAGTTTAACAAAATT
Source organism: uncultured Clostridia bacterium (assembly GCA_947054085.1). Lineage (GTDB taxonomy): Bacteria > Bacillota > Clostridia > Christensenellales > UBA1242 > RGIG4790. The sequence goes on from CAMRVD010000004.1 coordinate 28,131, forward strand.
ATTTTTAACATGCAACAAAAAAACACATTTGTTTTATATATTTTTATGCTGCTAAAATAAATTTTGTTTAAAATAAGCACGAATTTTGCCTAAAAATAAGCTTAAATTTATTGATTTTTAATAATTTTTAGCATGACTAAAACCATATTTGCAATAAATTGTTTACAATATCAGTAATACGCAAATTAACAATCGATAAGTAATACTTTGTTTTAATAAAAGATTATTTGTAGCCAGTTTTTTTAAGATATTCTTCCCTAAACTCAAGTAGCCTATCTTGTTTAATAGCTTCTTTAATTTGCTCCATTAAGTGTGTTAAGTATCTTAAATTATGTATGCTTAGTAGCTGAGCTCCTAGTATTTCGTCCACATTAAACAAATGGCGTAAATATGCTTTTGTAAAATTTTTGCAAGCGTAGCAATCACATTCGGCATCTAGTGGCTCAAAGCACTCTTTATATATGCCGTTTTTTATAACAATTTTGCCAGTGCTTGTAAATGCCGTGCCATTACGAGCAATACGAGTAGGCAAAACGCAATCGAACATATCTATTCCGCGGATAACGCCCTCTATAAGACAATCCGGACTACCAACGCCCATAAGATACCTTGCTTTATCTTCTGGGTAATTAGGTGCAAGGTCGTCCATAATTTTGTACATAATCTCTTTTGGCTCGCCCACAGATAGCCCGCCTATCGAAAAACCAACGTCTGCAACTTCAGACACTTTTTTTAGTGCTTTTAGCCTAAGGTCGGTAAAAAAGTTGCCTTGAACAATCGGGAACAGCATTTGCTTAGGGTTTTTGTGGTAATTTACGCATCTATCTAGCCACCTCTCGGTGCGGTCTAAGGCCTGCCTTGCATACTCGTAAGTAACTCCATAGTTGGAGCATTCGTCAAATGCCATAATAATATCCGCACCCAACTTGTTTTGAATCTCCATAGATTTTTCGGGAGAAAAAAAGTGCTTAGTGCCGTCTAAATGGCTTCTAAATTCTACACCATCTTCGGTAATTTTGTTTAAATCCGATAGCGAAAAAACTTGAAACCCGCCACTGTCGGTTAGTATTGGCTTGTTCCAATTCATAAATTTATGCAAGCCTCCCGCTTTTGCCACTAAATCCGCACCGGGACGCAAGTAACAATGATAAGTATTAGAAAGTATTATTTGAGCATGAACATCATTTTCTAACTCCCTTGGCTCTACGGCTTTAACCGTAGCCCTTGTTCCAACTGGCATAAAAACGGGCGTTTCTATAACGCCATGCGGAGTTTTTAGCTCGCCAATACGAGCATAGGTATTACTCGATTTTTGCTTAACTGTAAATTCAAAATTTGGATTATGTTTCATAATTTGTCCTTTTTATTATCTATTTAGTTGTTATTTTAATAACTTTGTTATTAATGGTGTATTATGTCTGACATAATATCTTTATTTATTGCTTTTGACAAATAAATAACATGTGATTTGCTAGTCCATGCATATCTTCCCTTTCACAGGTTGCAAGATGATATTGTTTTAGGTATTCAAAGTCTTGGTCGTCCATGTTAAAATTTGTTGTATTTTCGTACATTTGTAATATTGAATCTGCAGAAACAAATCTTAATGGCTTAACACGATAGTTATTGAATAGTTTAATAAAATTTTCTTTATTAAACGAAACAAAGTTATCTTTTGCACGTTGCTTTAAACTAAAGTCGGAGTTAAATTCTTCTTTAACTTCTTTCATATTTCCGTTCCAACCCGAGTTAAATACCATAGATCCGTCTGTTAAATATGCAAACATTAATATTCCGTCTTTTTTACAAACACGCAATGCTTCCTCAATTGCACGCAGTTGATCTTTTTTGCTATACAGATGATACATTGGTCCAAGGACAAGAACTATATCAAAGGAACTATCCTTAATCATGGATAAATCGAGAGCATCTCCCTCGAATGCTTTTAAATTTTTAATCCCTTTAGCATTTTCTTTTAATATTTTAACATTAATGGGGACTAATTCTACTGCCGTAACATTATATCCTTCTTTAGCAAGTTCGATAGAATATTTGCCTGTGCCTGCCCCAATTTCTAATATAGAATCACTTTGTTTTGCATATTTATCTATATATGTTTTTGTTGTAAAATACTCTAATTGTCCATGGCGGCTTTTTATTAATCTGTTATCTTCTCTTCCGTTGTCATATATTTTTAACACTGAATTTTTATGTTTGTTTTGATACATTTATTTAACCTCTTATAATTAATCTTTATTCTATAAACATGCTGTCGCCAAAACTGAAAAAGCGATATTTTTCTTTAACTGCAGTGTTGTAAATTTCTAAAGTTTTTTCGCGGCTGCCAATAAATGCCGAAACTAGCATTATAAGTGTACTTTCGGGCAAATGAAAATTTGTAATAATGGCATCTACAAATTTAAACTTAACACCGGGGTAAATAAATATGCTGGTATCTTTGCTACCGGCATGCAAAACACCTTTTTCGTCTGCCATACTTTCTAGCGTCCGCACACTGGTAGTTCCTACCGCAATGATGCGTTTGTCCTGCTGTTTTGCGTTGTTTAGCATATCTGCAGTTTGCTCACTTATACAAATATGCTCGCTGTGCATAACATGAGTTTCTACATTTTCTACCATAACAGGTCTAAATGTACCAAGCCCAACATCTAGTGTAACCTCGGCTATTTGCACGCCTTTAGCCTTAATTTTATCAAGCAACTGCGTAGTAAAATGCAAGCCTGCTGTTGGTGCAGCACTAGAACCTTCTACTTTGTTATAAACCGTTTGATAGCGATCTTTATTCTTTAATTTTTCTTTAATATAAGGCGGAAGTGGCATTTCGCCAAGCTTATCTAGCTGCTCTTCTAGCGTGCCATTGTTTACATTAAATTTAACAACTCTGCCTCCAATTTCGGGTAGGTCGCCAGTAATCTCGCAAGATAAATCTTCGCTAAAATGCAAAGTTGTTCCAACTGGTGCCTTTTTTGCTGGTTTAAGTAGTGCCTCGTAAGTGTTAAGCTCTAGCCTTTTGAGTAGCAACAGCTCTATTTTTGCACCTGTAGGCTTATAGCCAAAAATGCGGGCTGGAATAACGCGTGTATTGTTTACAACGAGTACATCGTTAGGAGTAAGTAAGTCTAAAATATCCCTAAAAACCTTATGAGTTATTGTATCGTTTTTGCGATTGTACACCAAAAGACGGGAACTATCCCTTGGTTCTACTGGCGACTGTGCAATCAGTTCTTGTGGTAAATTATAGTAAAAATCACTGGTTTTCATGTTGTTATCCTAATTGTCCATAAACGGAATACCTAGGTGCTTGTACGCAGGCTCTAAGGCTATTCTACCCCTAGGTGTGCGACTAATAAAGCCAAGTTGTAGTAGATATGGCTCGTAAACGTCCTCTATAGTGCCCGCCTCTTCGCCGGTAGCGGCACTTAATGTATCTAGCCCAACGGGTTTTCCATTAAATTTTTGTATCATAGTGGTAAGAAGTCTTCTGTCGATTAAGTCCAGCCCTAGTTCATCTATATCCATTTTTTTAAGGGCTAGTTTGGTTATGTCCAAAGTAATTTTGCCTTGACCTAGTACATCGGCGTAATCGCGTACACGCTTTAATAGCCTATTTATAATACGCGGTGTTCCACGGCTACGGCTTGCGATTTCTTTTGCTGATTGATCGTCTATCTCTATGCCCAAAATATTTGCCGAGCGTTTGCCAATTGTTGCAAGTTCTTCGGTAGAATATAATTCTAGCCTACACAAGACTCCAAAACGATCACGCAGTGGGCTCGCAAGCATGCCAGCCTTGGTTGTAGCACCAATTAATGTAAACTTTGGCAAATTTATTCGCATACTGCGTGCAGATGGGCCCTTACCTATCATAAAGTCTAGAGCAAAGTCTTCCATTGCTGGATACAAAATTTCTTCTACATTATGATTAAGGCGATGTATTTCGTCTATAAAAAGCACATCGTTAGGGCTAAGATTAGTTAGCAGAGCTACAAGGTCTGATGGCTTTTCTATAGCTGGGCCACTGGTAATTTTTATTGAAACACCAAGTTCGCTTGCAATAACGCTAGCAAGCGTGGTTTTACCAAGCCCCGGAGGTCCATACAAAAGACAATGATCAAGTGCTTCCCCACGCTTTTTAGACGCGGTAATGTAAACCATCAAGTTCTCTTTAACTTGCTTTTGACCAACATATTCGCTCATAACTTTTGGCCGCAATACATTTTCTACAACCTCGTCCTCGTCTATTTTAGAGCTTGTTATAAATCGCTCGTCAAATTCTTCTTCGTTATAACTCATACAAAATTCCTTATTTTATTTAAATAACTTTACTTTATAAATGCTATTACTTTAAATTTTTACTAATAGTAAAATTTTTATGCGATACTAAAACACAGCAGTTTATAACTTAGCTAATGCAAGCTTTACTAACTGCTCGGCAGATAGTCCTTCTTTGTATACAAGTTTTACAGCCTCGCTTGCATCAGTTTTGTTTACACCTAGCAGCACTAGGGTTTCTACCGCATCAGTAGCTTCGCTGCTGGCAGCTACTACCACATTTGTTCCGCTAGCTAAGTTTGTGCCATCTCCAGCGTTTATGCCAAGCTTATCTTTAAGCTCCAAGATAATGCGTTCTGCCGTTTTTTTGCCAAGGCCTTTAATGCTAGAAAGAAGTTTTACATTGCCACTAGATATTGCCATAGCTAAGTTTTGACTACTCATGCCGCTAAGTATGCTCATAGCACCCTTTGGCCCAACACCAGATACCGATATTAAGTGCAAAAAGAGCGACTTTTCGCTTTGATTTTCGAACCCAAAAAGACGCATTTCGTCCTCGCGAACATAAAGATAAGTTAAAAGCGTTACAGCTTCTTTTTTTTGCGACAAATTATACACAGTGTTAGAGCTAGCTGTTACCTCAAAGGCAACCGTGTCATTACTTATTGCCACGGTGTTTTCGTCTATTATGGTTGGTTTGCCGGTTACTGAATATATCATAATTATTTCCTTTTTTTTGTAATTAGGCAGATAGTGTTGTTACTTTGCCGTTTGCATTATAAGTAAATTATGCAAAATATATAATAAAATTTTTTTGCAGATGTTCGATTACTCTCAGATGATAAATTTTGCTGCAGTTTGCGTAATTGCTTTTGTTAGGCAAAGCAAATTAGATAAAGTGCGAACCTGCGATTTTAATTGTTGTAAATGAGCAGTGGCAAAAGGCTAATTTGCAAAACATAACTCAAAAAGAACGCAACCTATTTAATTGTAGTATCTACAAGCCGTATATTAGTTTGGGCGTGCGTAAGTGCTGCGGCTAGTGCATCGGCGGCGTCGTCTGGCTTTGGTATGCTTTTTAACCCCAGCATCATCATTGTCATGTATTGTACTTGATGCTTTACAGCTCTGCCGTTGCCAGTTAATGCTTGCTTTATTTGAAGCGGCGTGTATTCGTATAATGCTTTTACTTTTTTTATAGCGGTAGCAAGTATTACCCCACGGGCTTCTGCCACCATTATGCCGGTTGTAATGTTTGTATTAAAAAACAGCTCTTCCACACTTATAGCATCGGGCTTAAACTTGTCTATAAGTGCGTTTACGCCATCTGCGATTACCTCTAGTCTATACGGAAATTTCATTTCTTTAGGGGTAGTTATTGCTCCGTAGTCTAAAATTCTGCACTTTCCGCGGCTGTCCTTTTCTATAACTCCCCAGCCTACTATTGCATAGCCCGGGTCAAAGCCCAAAATTATCATAAAATCTCCTTACAATATTACAAGATATATAATAAAGCAAACGACACCCAAAAGTCAAACATATGTTTAGCAAAATAAAAGTGGATATATATAATCCACTATTTTAATAAAGCTTTATAATAAAAACTAAAAAATAATTATTCGCTTAAAAGCTTTTTGCATTATAGTGATAAAAATCCACTATTTAACTTTTTTCTTTTGGTTATGCTCTACCTTTGTCCATTTAACATCTTTGATAAAAAAGGATTTTATATAGATTTGTACATAGGACAAAAAGTAAATAGGAACGGTAAAAAATGCTTGTAAACGTTGCTTAAAAGACAGCCCTAGCTTTTGTTTGTCGGTTACTATTGCAAAAAGTGACCAAAAAGCTAGTACAAAATATATAGCGGCAAGAGTTATAGCAAATCCGATTAGCGGCCAAATATAAAAGCTGTTTCCAAGCAGTGCAAGTACAATTGCCATTACACCAGAATACAAAGCAAAAATTCCAGATGAGACAACAATAATTATTGGTGCTAACAGCGGAAAAAGTTTGTCGAACTTATATATGCCAGTTACATACTTACACTTTGTTTTTGCAAAGGTTGGCTTGTACTTTACATTAACACTATTATGACCTTTTATCCACCTTAATCTTTGATTTACGCTTTGCTTATATGTTTTTGGTTGTTCGTCGTATGCTAATGCATATTCGTAATAAAAAGTTTTAAAATTATTTATATCGCAAATAAAAGCTAGTTCTACATCTTCCGTAAGGCTAGTAAGCGGCCAATCGTAGCCAAAAAAGTCCTCTATTATGCTTCTACTTATAAGCAACGGACTACCTTGAACATTGATATTCGCACCATTTTCCGACCTACATTTGTTGTTTAATGTATTAAGATATGTCCATGTAAGTGTACTTCCGCAATTTATCCAATTTCCAGAAGGTTGTTTGTTAAGTCTGCCACCTAAAACCAAATCCTTTCCGGAGCAAAGTGCATTGTGCATAAGTTCTATAAAATCAGGATTAAGTACATTATCAGCATCTAAAATAAAGTAGCCATCGTAAGACAAGCCCCTATTTTTAATTTCCTTTATCATAAGCTGAAGGGTTGCACCCTTGCTGCCAACTTTGTGTGGCAAAGTGTAGCACGATGTATTAGCATATTTTTTGCAAATATCTATAGTTGGGTCGGTGCTGTCTGCAACAATAACAAAGGTTTGTAAATTGTCCTTGTTGTAGGTTTGAATACTTATGCTATCTAGTAGGTCTGCAATAACCTTGCTTTCGTCCCTAGCGGGTATAAGCACTGCATATTTTTTATTTTGCTCGGCAGCAGGAAGCACTTTTTGTTTACGCTTTCCATACTTCCAAAAATGAAATTTATAACAGTAAAGTAGAATTCCTAATACAAGAATACACGCATAAACGCAAGCCGAAATTTGATAAAAATCCATATTTATTTCCATATCTCTTTTAAATAATCTAAAAACTAATTATTTATTAATAATACCCCATATGGGTATTGATAAACTAAAAGGGCCTCTCTTCGTTAGATATAAAACAAAGTGCAAGCGAGTTTGGTCCAACATGAGTACCAACAATCGGCCCCATTACACGAATTTCGGCATCGGCATTTAGCTCGGTTTTTAACATCTCTTTAAAAATGTTTGCACCATCCTCGTTGTCGGTATGTACAATAATATAATGCCCATCTTTGTGTAAAGTGTAGCCTTTAGCCTCCAAAATAACGCTTTTTATTGCTTTTTTTAGTCCACGTTCTTTGCGTACTACCTCTAGCTTACCAGCTTTGCTCATTTCTATAATAGGCTTAACTTGCAGTATTGTGCCAAAAGTGGCTTGCAGAGCACTAACTCTGCCACCACGTTTTAAGTGTTGTAAGTCGTCAACTATAATAAAGTGCTGAACTTTATCTTTTATGCTATTTATATAATCTGCAGTTTCTTGTAAACTTGCACCAGCATCCCGCATTGTGCAGGCAATACGCACAAGTGCACCCTCGCCAACCGTTGTGGTATTACTATCAATTGCAATATAGTTTATATCTGAGTATGTTTTTTTAACTTCTTCTATTGCTTTGTTAGCATTGTCTATGGTTGGGCTAAGCCCTTTGCCTTGGCTAAAATGAAGTAAATTTTTAACACCTTTTTTAGCTAAACTTTCAAATAAATCTATATGGGATTGCAAATTTAGTATGCTAGTTTTACTAATTGCACCGCTTCTAAGTAGATTATAAAAATCCTTATATTGCTGTTTTGTTTTAAAATCGTCCTTATATTCTACCATACCACCATTAGTTACAACAAAATCTAGAGGACTAATGGTAACTTGTAAATTTTGTGCCTCGTCGTAGTATAAATCGCAGGTACTATCTGCAGAGATTTCAAAATTGTTCATAGATTTATTCCTTGTTATTATTTAATAACAATTTTAGTATATAACAAAACATATTAATTAAGCAAATAAATATACAAAAAAACCACCAAAAAAGGCAGTTTTTTATGTTAATATTTTGGCAAACTTTAATTGGTTATGTTTTAATGTTTACATTTTACAAGCAATATTAAAAAAATTAAATACATCACCAAATAAACTATTTGCAACATCTAAATAATAGTAAAAATTTAAAATTTATTATTCAGCAAATTCTGCATTTGTATATACTTGTTGAACATCGTCTAAATCTTCTAGAGCATCTACAAGTTTTTGTACGCTAGCACTTGCGTTTGCATCAAGGCTTGTTGTATTTGTTGGTACATATACAACCTCGCTAGAGGCAACGGTAATACCTGCACTTTCAAACGCTTTAGTTAAGCTATGTAGTTTATCTGGCCCAGCAAACACTACGTAGCTGTCGTCCTCGGTCTGAAAATCGTCAGCACCGCTATCAAGTGCTGTCATCATAACGTCGTCTTCGTTTAAATTGCCCTTTTCGATAACTATAACCGTTTGATAGTTAAACATAAACGTTACGCTACCGGTAGTGCCAAGGCTACCACCGTGTTTATCAAACAAATGCCTAACATCGGCAGCCGATCGGTTACGATTGTCTGTTAAACATTCTACAATAAATGCAACACCATGAGGACCATACCCCTCGTAGGTAATACTGTCGTAGTTCTGTGCATTGGTTTCGCCCATTGCTTTTTTAATACTGCGAGTTATATTGTCGTTTGGCATGTTGTTTTGCTTTGCCTTTTGAATAACATCGTATAGTTTGCTGTTGGTATTTGGGTCGCCCCCACCAAGTTTTACAGCAACGGCAATTTCTCTACCAATTTTGGTAAAAATTTTGCCACGCTGTGCGTCCATTTTAGATTTTGTTGCTTGAATGTTATGCCACTTAGAGTGTCCGCTCATAAATATTCTCCTTTATATGTTTTTGCCTTCTAGTAGATACATTAGTACACTAGCTGAAACGCCTGCATTTAAGCTTTCTGTACCAACTTTCATAGGTAAACTTAAAAGCTTACCCGAGTTTTTTAAGTTTGCACTAACACCTCTGCCTTCGTTACCAATAACTAGTGCATAATTAGTGTAAACATCACTATTATAAATGCTTTCGCCTAACATATCACTAACTAGTAATGATATGTTATATTTTTTTACAAGTTCTATCACTTCGCCCTCGGTAAATGGATAGATTTGAGCGGTAAAAACTCCACCACTACTAGCTCTTACAACCTTTGGACTATAAGGGTCAACGCAGTCGATAGTTAAAATTTCGTTAAAGCCAACCGCCAGTGCGGTTCGTATTATTGTGCCCATATTGCCGGGGTCACTTATACGGTCTAATACTAGCAATCTGCAAGGCTGTTTATAAGTATATAAACCCACGCTTGGGAGCTCGCTAACCGCGATAATCCCTTGGTTAGTTATAGTGTCAGATATACTTTTTAGTACATTTGGTAAGCAAAATAGCACAGGTGCTGGACTAGAAACTATAATATTTTCTAGTTCTGCAGCTTTGCTGCTATCTACAAATAGTTTTGTTATATTTAAGTCTTTTTGTATGGCTTCTTTTACTAATTTTTTGCCCTCTATTAAAAACTCGCCTAAATTTCTGCGATATTTTTTATCGTTTAAACTACGAGCTTCCTTTACCGAGCTATTATCTAAACTTGTGATAATATCCATAGTTCTCCTTATCACAAAAAATACCCTTAAAATATAAAGGGCATTTATTTTTTACGCATTTTTAAGTGCAGTTTTTGCTGTTTCGCAAAGCTTACCAAAAGCGACCTTATCGGTTACAGCAAGTTCGCTTAGAACCTTACGGTTAAGGTCTATATTTGCAAGTTTTAAACCGTGCATAAGTTTGCTGTACGAAAGTTCGTATGCTCTTGCACCTGCATTAATGCGGGCAATCCATAGCCTACGGAAATCTCTTTTTTTGTTTTTTCTGCCTATAAATGCAAGTTGTTCGCTACGCATAACTGCTTCGCGGGCTACACGGTATAGTTTACTTTTTGCACCCCAATAGCCTTTGGCAGCTTTCATTACTTTTACTCTTTTTTTGTTTGCGTTTACTCCACGTTTAATTCTCATTATCTTGTCCTCCTACTAGCCTTGATTGCCTACTAGTTTTTTAATGGTTTTAGCTTGAGTGCTAGAAACATACTCGGTTTTGCGAGCCGCACGTTTACGACCGGTTTCCTTGCTAGTAAGTAAATGTCTTTTGTTTTGATGTGCACGTTTAATTTTACCGCTTTTTGTTACAACAAAGCGTTTTTTTGCAGCACTGTTAGATTTTTGCTTTGGCATAATTTTGCCCTCCTGTAAGTATTATTTATTATTTTTTTGTTATTGGTGCAACAATCATAATAATGTTACGACCTTCTACCTTTGGCTCTTTTTCCTTTACTCCGTATTCTGCAAGCATTTCAAAAAACGAGTTAGAAATTTCGATGCCTTTTTGCCAGTAAGCTTGCTGGCGACCACGCATCCAAAGAGCAACTTTTACCTTGTTACCAGCTTGCAAAAACTTGATTGCATTTTTTGCCTTGGTTTGCATATCATGAAGTTCTATTGTCATAGATAACTGAACTTCCTTAAGCTCGGTAACTTTTTGGTTTTTGCGATTCTCTTTTTCGCGTTTTGCTTTGTCGAACATAAACTTGCCGTAGTCCATAAGTTTACATACTGGTGGTTTTGCATTAGGCGAAATTTTAACAAGGTCTAAGTTTTGTTCGTCTGCTATTTGGTTAGCCCTAGCTCCCGAAACAATGCCCATTTGTTCTCCGTTTGCACCAACCAGCCTTACTTCTGCGTCGGTTATGTCTGCATTAATTTGGTGTTCTTGTTTTGCCACACTCTCTCCTTAATTTTAGCTTTTTGCTAAACTCACTATTACAAAATAAAAGTGAGATGCTTTATAAGAAAACACCTCACCTAAAATTTAAAACCAAAACTGAATATTTTATTTGGCTAATTATTAAATTTAAGATTATTACCAACAAAAATGTTTCATTCGGTTGGTGGAAAGGGTGCTTTCTCTTTTATTCGCACATGTATAATACACTGCTTTTTACACTTTGTCAAGTAAAAATTAAATAAATTTCTATTACTAAGTACAATGGCAATTTATAATTTACATTTTGCTTAATTGTTACTTTTAATAATTGGTTTACTCTTTTCTAAGTTTTGTATTTGCTTTTGTAAAATTTCTGTTATGTAAGTACCACGAGTTGTTGCAAGATGTATTTGTAATAAGGCTGTCTTGCAACTTTCTGTATTTGGATTATCCTCTGATATTTCTTTTAATTTATCTAATTGTGGTACAAGATCTAATGCTCCGCTTAATGAAGGATGATCGATTATAGTTTTTTTAAGTTCTTCAATTTTATTTTCTGTGATAAAATCATTTATCAAATTGGTTTGTTGTTCGGTTATAGATTGCTTTTTAACAGCATCTTTAAAATGCTTCAAAAACATATCATATTCACAATTATAAGTGGCGTTTAAATAACATATAAAGTCTCCAAGTTTATTACCATCTGATTTCTCAAAATATCGTTCACGAAGAAGTTTGGTAGTAATTTGCATTATTTCAGAGATTTTTCCAAATGTTTCAGCGTAATCAATACCTTTTAAATCTGTTTTGGACAAAATTTTTTCAAGTGCTAAGAAACTAGCGAATTCACAAGCAGTTTCAATTTCTTTAACGCAGTCTACTTGCTGCTTTAATCCTTTGAGCAAATTTTCCCCTTCTTTAATAATTTTTGCGAATTCATCTTTTTGATACTGGTAAGATGTGCCATTAACTAATTCGTTTAGTATAAATTTATTCATAGATATAATACCTTTTTTGGTGTGTTTATTTACAAATTAACATTGTATAAATAAAGTATAACACACATATTTTGATTTTTCAATAGCTAAACTAAAAATAAATAGAATATTTAGTTTAAATTATGGATAAAGCACTAAAAAATTTTTTCAAAAAAATCCCACCCTCTTCTATTTTATAAATAATATCAAGGGGGGGGGGTACTTTTGTCAAGTAAAATCTATTTTTTGTTCTCTATTTCGTCTTTTAGCCGTTTAATAAAGTCGGAAAGTTTAACATCTTTGGTTTCTTGACCTTTACGAGTACGAACGCTAATGGTTTTACCCGATACTTCATTTTCGCCAAGAACTAGCATATATGGCACTTTTTCTAGCTGAGCTTGGCGTATTTTGTAGCCAACTTTTTCTGCTCTAAAGTCGCTCTCTACCCTTATGCCGTTTTCAAATAGTTTATCATAAACTTTTTGGGCATACTCTTCGCTCTTTTCGGATACATTTATAACTTTTACTTGAACAGGTGCAAGCCAAAGTGGAAACGCCCCTGCGTAATGCTCTATAAGTATTCCTATAAAGCGTTCTATAGAGCCGAACACAACGCGGTGCAGCATTATTGGACGACGCTTAGAGTTATCCGGTGCGGTGTATTCTAGCTCAAACCTTTCTGGAAGTTGAAAGTCTAGTTGAATTGTTCCGCATTGCCAAGTTCTGCCTAGGCAATCTTTAAGGTGGAAGTCGATTTTTGGTCCATAAAATGCACCGTCACCCTCGTTAATTACATAAGGTTTGCCACTTGCATTAAGTGCACTAATAAGTGCATTTGTTGCCATTTCCCAGTCTTCGTCTGAACCCATACTGTTTTCTGGGCGAGTAGAAAGTTCTAGCGAATACTCAAAGCCAAATACTTTGTAAACATCGTCAATAAGATTCATAACACCAAGAATTTCACTTTCTATTTGTTCTGGCGTCATAAATATATGAGCATCGTCCTGAGTAAAACAACGTACCCTCATAAGCCCATGAAGAGCACCAGATAGTTCGTGTCGATGAACAAGCCCTAGCTCTGCAACTCTTTCTGGAAGGTCGCGGTAACTATGTATTTTATTTGCGTAAACAAGCATACCACCCGGGCAGTTCATGGGTTTTACAGCAAACTCTTTTTCGTCTATGGTTGTTGTGTACATGTTGTCGCGGTAGTGGCTCCAGTGACCAGAGCGTATCCATAAATCCTTATCTAGCATGGTAGGAGTAGATATTTCCTTATACCCATACTCCCTATGTTTTGCACGCCAAAAATCTATAAGGACGTTTCTTAAAATCATGCCCTTTGGTAGCCAAAACGGAAAGCCCGGGCCTTCGTCAAATATCTCGTATAATTCTAATTCTCTGCCAAGTTTGCGGTTATCACGCTTTTTAGCCTCTTCTAGCATGGTAAAGTATGCTTCCATTTCGCTCTTTTTCTCAAAGCAGACACCATAAATGCGGGTAAGCATCTTATTTTTGCTATCGCCCCTCCAATATGCACCGGCTAGTTTTGTAAGTTTAAAAGCCTTAATAAGCCCAGTGCTTTTTAGGTGTGGCCCACGGCAGATGTCTACAAACTCCCCTTGGGTATAAGTTGTAACCGTTTCGCCTTCTGGAATGCTTTCGAGTATTTGCTCTTTGTATGGCTCGTTTTCAGCCTTCATAAGTTTAACTGCGTCTTTTTTAGAAATCTCTTCGCGCTTAATTTCAAAATTAGCTTTAATTATTTTTTGCATTTCGGCTTCTATTTTAGGCAAATCGGCTTCTGATACTTGGCTTTTAAAATCGAAGTCGTAATAATAACCCTCATCTGTTGCAGGTCCTATAGAAAGCTGAGCATTTGGATAAATACTCTTTACAGCCTGTGCTAACACATGTGCACAGCTATGACGCATAATTTTTATGTACTCTGGGTCTTTGTTTGTTATTATGTTTAGACTGCAATCCGATATGATAGGTGCGTGCAAATCTATAAGATTATCTCCTATTTTGCCGCAAACAGCCATTCTTGCTAGTCCTTCACTTATGCCCGACGCAATTTCGGCAGTAGTAACACCAGACTCAAACTCGCGATCTTCCCCTCTTAAATTAATTTTAATTTTGCTCATAATGTTCTCCTTTTTAATAAGTCTTTTTTTTAATATGTTTAGTTTTAGCAGTACTTATAGTCTTTTTAATAATAGTTTACAGCATATTTTGACTAAAAGTTTGCTTTTTAAGCTAAGATATGTAGTTTTTGGCCGCTGGGGCGTTTACTGAGTGTAAATAACCTGTGGCTAAAAGCAAATATCTGACGCATAAAGGGTAAATTTTTATCCAAAAATAAAATCCTTATGCGATCAATTGCATAAGGACGAAATTATCTTAAAAAATATTATTCCGCGGTTCCACCTTACTTGCCTGCTTTTTTGCGAGGCCACTTAAGTAGTATATTGTTGGCGTGCCTATAAAGTGGTTTCCAATTCCCCCGCGTATTTTGCAAAACTTCCAGCCTAGGTTTTGTTCTCTGGTAAATCGCTTTTAGAGATGTACTTGTCTTTTAGCCGTATAGCCAAATATTGGTTTTAGTATAAACCTAGTAATCTTAGTTGTCAAGCATTAAAATTAAAAATGCTGCATTTTTAAGTTACTCTATAAATTTTGCCATAAAATACACTGCTGAGAGTTCGCTCTAGTTTACCTATAAAATCAGCACTGCCATGCATAATTATTTTGTTTGGGCTAAGCGAAATAATTTCGCAAACAAGACTATTTTCGTAATCTTCGTTTGTGGCGTATTCTAGGGATGTAAGCTCGCCTAGGCGATTTAGAACAATTTTGTTTTTGTCTATGTATAAATGTACTTCCGGACCTTCTTCACAAGAATTTACAAAATATCTTGTAATTTCGGACACAGATTTATTTTTAAGCATTATCGGTATACTATCGTTTACAATATTAGCAATTTCCTGCCATCGATCCCTTAGCTCGTATAATTTAAATTTATAAAAACTGTCTACATGCAATTCTCGCTCTAATTTAAGGTTTTTTACAATTAAATCCTTATCGGTTTGCCTGTCAAAAACTACAAGGGCTTTTATAAATACATTAAGACCCTCTTCGTTTATGTTTAGGTATATATTATTTTTTAGATAGTTATACTTGTATTCGCAAATTATACCATCGGGAATAATTTCTAGTAAAACACCTTTAGCGTATTCTTTATAATTATCTTCTACCGCAAGCGAAATACTTATTTTATTTGCTATTTGCTGTTTAATAACTATTCCTCCAATAGTTGTTAGTTGATTGTAAAGGTTTGTATAAAGATAGTCCGAAATGTTAATAGAAGAACCAGTTGTTATAGTAAATTCGTACATTAAAAAATCTCCGTTAGTGCTAGTTTATGCAGCCACCAATAATTTTACTCATGGATTACAAATTTCGCGTTTTAGATACTATAATATTTAATATTTTTTGCAAAATTTACAATTACCTTATTATTTACTGCATTTTTAGCGTTTTCGTTAGTACTGCTTGTAAATTACAATTAGTTTACCCCAAATATTGATAATATTTCATAATTTGGCTTTTACCTTAGATTTTTAATGTAAAATTAAAAGCAAGCAAATTTTTATAAAAAATGTCAATTTTCGAGCAATTTTTAACCTTATATTATTTGCCCTGCTTTTATACTTATATGTTACACTAAAACAGATTGTTTTTCTAGACTAAAAAATTAAGGTATTTTGTAATATAAAATGCAATTACAATAAATTATAGTGCATTTTGGTTTATTTTGTCTAAAAATAACTATTTAATTTAAGTTTTTTAAGCATAAATAA
>CAMRVD010000005.1 GCA_947054085.1 uncultured Clostridia bacterium
ATTTCCAGACACAAATTTTACTTATAAGTAATTCTATTACTATTATAACAAAGTTTTGTATAAAATTCTACTTTTTTTATTGCTTTTTAGGTAAATTTTTTCTTAAATAAATTTGTAAAATTGACACCAATGAATTATTAGTAGTATAATAAAATTATTAAAATTTAAGGAGAAATATAATGGGTGTAATTTTAGGAATCTTGTTTGCCGTGCTTGCTGTAGTTGGCATTTTATTGGTATTGCTAGGCAAACGCAAGAAAAATAAAAAATACATACTAAGCGGCAGTATATTGTCGGCGGTAATGGTGATAATGTTTGTATTTTTGCCATTTAGTTTTCATCAAGTAGATTCTGGCGAGATAGCGGTAGTAAAAGTTTGGGGCAAAGCTAAAGAGATAAAAACCGAGGGTTTAAGCTTTAATAACTGGATATCTACCAAATATGTAAAGTACGATATTACTACACAGGAAATTAAGTGTGAGATTTCGGCTTATTCGCAAGATGCACAGTCTATGAATGCAACATTAGCTGTACAATTTAGAATTCTGCCAGACAAAGCTATAGAAATAAATAAACAATTTGGATCTCTTGATACTTTAACCGAAAGACTTAGGGCTGTTAGCGAAGAAAAAACAAAAGTTGTTTTAAGCGAAAGCTCGGCAATGGTATTAATTGAAACCCGAAGTGGCTTATCTAGCAAAGTAGAAGAAAAAATTAAAGAATCTATAGATCAATATTATGTTACAATTACTATGGTAGCTGTAACAGATATCAATTTTAGCGAAGCGTTTGAAAATACAGTAGAAGATAAAATGATAGCCGAACAAGAAAAACTAAAAGCAGAATACGAAAAGGAAAAGGCTATTATTCAAGCTAAGCAAGCACTAGAAGTTGCAAAGTTAGAAGCCGAAGCTAAACTTGCCGAGGCCGAAGGTGAAGCCAATGCAATAGAAGCAATTGCAAAAGCCGAAGCTAATTCTATAAAATTAAAATCGGTAGAAGTAGCAAGGACTTTGGGCTTTGATATTATAGAAACCGAAATTAAAGATGCCGACAACAATGTAATTGGTACCAATTACGATATAGATTTTAGTGGCAAGACCGAAACAGAGATTGCTGCAATTGCCGAATATCTAAAATATATAGAGTACTTAGAAAAATGGGATGGTAAACTTCCAGAAGTTGTAACGGGCGAAAATGCAAATATATTTATACCCGTAAAACCAAGCAATTCGGCATCAAAAGGCTAAAAACCGTTGTAACAACAAATAAAATTTAAGAAATAAATAGAAACAGGTAGTTTTAAATGGAACAGAAATTAAATAATAATGAAGATTTAGATGTTTCCGAGACTGCAAACCCAGATTTATTACAGCCTGGCATAATAGGAGAACGGGCAAACCCGCCAAAACGCAAAATATTAAACTTTGTTAGTTACATACTTTTGTTTGCGGGCGTAGCATTTATCGTTTTAGGATTTATTGCAATGGGCGAAGATGGGTCGCTTGCATTAATAATAATTTTAAGTAGCATTATTATAATTGCATGTGCTGTACTTGGTATTGTGTTTATAAAAAATGCAGAAAAACGCAAAAAAGATAATGAAGGCAGACCAACAGTAAAGTTAAACGAAGATAAAACTATAACATTTTATTTGGCAGACAAAACCGAAAAAACGGTAGAAATTAGCGATATAGTAAGTGCAAAGTTTACCCCAAGAGTAGTGGTAACTTATCAAGTTATTTATATAACTTATACTCCTCAAAAAGACGGCACATTAATTGTAAAATTAAAAGACAGTCAAACTTTAAAAGTTCATAATGTTGACGAATGCATGCTTGTTGCTAATAAGATAAATTTACTAGTATCGGTAGCTAGTAAGTAAAATATATAATTTATAAAATTAATTGTTTAAAAGCTTTTATAAAAGTATATTAAAAACCCACCATACATTTTGGTGGGTTTACTTTTTATATAAAAGTTCTATTAATTTCTGCTATTAATTATTTCGTCTTGTAAAGTAATGTGTTCAAAGTAATCGCTAAAATCATTACTATCGTCATCTTTATTTGCAAGTTTATGTAAGTCGTACTTGGCATATCCTTTTTTTGTTTTTACTATCATAAAATTTTTGTCGGCGGAAATTGCAGAATATTCAGAAACGGTGTAGCCCAAAGCTTTTAAAGAATCTTGTTCGGCTTTTATTGGTTCTGCCGAATACGACGATATTTCTTTTAAATAGTAATCGCTAATAAGCTTAGCTAAGTTATTGTCAGCTTCTTCTTTATTGTCGGATTCTTGTTGTTTTATTTTTGATATTTTTATTGCGTCGGTTTCGTAATTGCTAAAATATTTTGCGGATACATCTTTGTAAACATCAACAAGATTTCCTGTTTTATCAAAATTTGCAAAAAATCCATTGCAGTCTACAACTACATTATTGTAAAAAAATTCACCAATAGGCATTAAATTTTGCCCTTTGTTTGTAACCGAAGAAATATATTTTGTAGATGCAATATAGCTAAGACCTTGGTAATTTACATTATTAAAGTAAAGAGGCAATGGGTTATTTTTGTATTGCTTATTTAATAGGTTGTAGTTATTATTAATATTTAAGGCAGATAGGTTTACATCCTTACCTGTTTTATCTTTAATTTGTTTTGATAAATTATTACCATATTTATTTATAAGTTTATTAAAAGAGTAATTACTAACGTTAAATTTATTAAGATGACTTTCTATCTTTTGATTGGCAAACTCTGCGTCTTGAGGAGTTTTAATATCTGATAAAGTAGCGTATAACAAACTAAGATCATTTTTATATAAATAATTTGTTCTTGCACTATTACTATCCATAATGGTATCTATGCTATTTTGATTATATACGTAGTAATCGCCAATGCCAAAATAATGCATAAGTTCATGAGTAAATAAACTTCTAACCATATTATAACTATTACTATTTATAGTGTCTTTGCTAAGGCAAATTGTTGGGCTAATGCGTTGACCTTTTGCAAGATAGCCGCTATAAAAAGTTCCTGATTCTTGACTTATAGGTGTAAAGTTAGTATTTAGGCTTATATCAAAAATATCCCCAACGCTACCACGCTTTAAGTTTAAGCTATAGTTTTTACCAGTATCTTTTAAAACATTGTTATATTCTTCTAAGCTATCGGTTAAAGCGTCCATTACGGGAGCAGACAAATCTTGACTATAAACAACATTAACTGTATCTTTATAGCTAGGTACTGTTGGGGCAATATAAATTTGTTTATCTATATTTATGCCGGTTTTATTAAATATATTAGAATTTATTAAACTGCCGTAGGTGTCTTCTGCACCAAGTAGATTAATTGCATGGTTAATATCATCAGCCGTTTTAACATTGTCGGTAGGAAGTGCGGTTAATGCTATTAAAGACGTAGTTGCTATACCCAACGAGTACAGAGCCGCTTTACCAACACTCTTTACTTTTTTTAATCCCTTATGCAAAAAATTTTTAAAGCCCGTTTGCTGTCTATAAAATAAATCCAGTTCGTTATTTAATTTCATAAATTATTCCTATAAATTCATTTTATCATACAATAATAGAATGTCAATACAATTATAATTTAATTTTATAAAAATTTAAACAAAGTTTTCAACAATTATATTTTATATAGCCTTAAGTTATAAAATGAAATAATAAATAACAATAAAAAAACACATCCGCTATTTGGATGTGTTTTTTATTGTTTGTTTACGCTTTTGTAACTTCTGGATTAAGTGGTTCGCTTTGGTTAGGTTGTTCTGTTGTTTCGGTAGTTTGAGCCACTAAGCTGTTATAGAAAGCAGCTTCGGCAGCTTTCATATATGGAGAAATCCATATCATAAGTATGCCAAATGTTAGCATGCTTAGTAAAATCCAACCTATAAAGCTAAACTGTAAGCAAAACAATCTCCACTTGTTGCCTTTCATAAGGCGTATAGAAGCTTTTCTTGCATCGTTTGCACCCATTTCCGGATGATCAGCTAGTATATACATTGTCATACTATAGCTATAACTTTTAATAATACCAGGTATTACAAAAAGTAAACTCCACAAAAATGTAAAGATAACCACAAGTAGGTAGGCACATAGTGCAGAAACAAAGTTTTTAAAGCCATCAAACATCGATGTAAATTCTACTTCGCCTTTGCGAATTAAGTTAATGTTAGCAATGGTTACGCCAAGTGTTAGTGGTCCAATAAGTACTATTTCTGCAATTGCACCTACATAAATGTAAGCTAACCCTGCACATACACTAGAAATTAAGCTAAACACTAATGTAATTGCTATCATAGTACCCCAGTTACCGCTAAGTTTCTGCCAAGCTTCTCTTCTAAAGTCTCTTGCTTTTTGCATATTCAATCTCCTTTTAATATTTAGTATGTCTACTATAATAAAATTTTATGAATTTGTCAAATTTTTTATGATTGTCTAATTAACATAATAAAAGCCACGAATATTTATTCGTGGCCATATAATTGTATATAAATTCAATTTTATTTTTTTGTATTTAAATATTTTATAAGACAATTGTTAACCAATCTTCGACTGCCTCGCATACTTAATGTAAATATTATTGCAAATACAAAGGTTACGCAAAGCATGGTGCTAATTTCGGTAACAAATAGGGCGGCAATGTTTGTAATAATAAGTTTTTTTGCAAAACACTTACAAATGCCAACAATTAACTGATAAATTAGAATTGCCGCACTAGAGTAACAAAAACAGCTAAATACCAAAAATTTATCGGTGGTTTTAACAGCATTTTTTGCATCTTTTTGTGTGTTATAAAATAGCGAAACCGCCAAAATATTAATAAGTGCCGCAAAACAAATATCAAATATTACAATGCCTGCTATTGTATGATACAAACCAAATAAATAATACACATTTGTAAATACAAAAAATGCTACATAAAACAGATTTTTAAACCAAGCAGGAATATCTAAGTTTTTTATTTTTTCTATAAACAAAAACCCAATGTAAAGTAGCATACAAACAATAACTATTGCAAATGCCCACCAGTAATTAAAGTTAGTGCCTGCAACTTTATATAAATTAAATACTTCAAACATACCAAGCGATAGCATAATAATCCACAAACCGCTTAAAACAATTGCAGAATATAGTAATATATTATTTAACTTTTTCATAAAAATATCCTTTTAATAAACTATTCGTACAAGCGTACTGGAAATACAACAAAAGTAAAGCTGTCGTTGTCTGGCGAAGTTATAGAGCATGGATAAATACTAGATAAAAAACTAACCTTTATATATTCTTCGTCTATATTACGCAAACAATCGCTAATGTACCTTGCATTAAAGCCAATAAGTAAGTCTTTACCTTCTAGGCTGATCGTTAGATTTTCGGTAACGTTTCCAAGGTCGGAGTTACTGGCAACTGTTAGTAACCTATCTTTTATATCAAAAGTAATAGAATTATTGTTAATAGAGCGAGATAGCAAGCTTGCACGTTCTATAGCGTATTCCAGTTGCTTTTTGTTTACAATAATTGTTGTTTCGGGATTTTTGATTAATGCCCCGGTATAGTCTATAAAATCGCCCTCTAGTCTGCGAGTAATAATTTTAGTAGAACCAAGAGTAACCATCATATAAGTGTTAGAGATATATAAAGTAATTTCCTCGTCGTCGCCATCTATAAGTTTAGAAATTTCGCCGAGGGAGCGGGCAGGAACAACAAATTTTAGTTTATTAGAAGTTGATAAAATATTATGTTTAACTTGAGCCACTCTAAAACCATCAAGTGCTGCGACAATAATTTCGTTGTTGTCCACAATAAACTGACAACCTTTTAGTATTGGTCTGCTGTCGTCGGTAGCTGCTGCAAAAATTGTTTTATTAATAGCATCTCGCAAATTAAATTTAGAAAGCGTAAAACTGTCGCCATCGGTAAATTGCTTTATTACAGGAAATTCTTCCGCTGGCATACAGGCAAGGTATCCCTCGCTATCGGTATACTTAATTTTTAAAGTATTTTGATTTGTAACAGAAAGTTCTATTTGTTCGTTAGATAGCTTTTTAATAAAGTCAGCAAAAATTTTACCGGGAACAACTACTTCGCCCTCTATTTTAACATCGGCAGGAATGGTTTTTTCTATAGATATTTCTAGGTCGGTAGCACTAAGTACAAGTGTATCTTCGCTAGCGGTAAGTTTTATGCCTTCTAGTATTGGGTTAGTGGTGCGGCTAGCTGTTGCTTTTATTACCTTTAAAACCGCATCGCTTAAGTCTAAACCTTCGCATATTAATTTCATTTATTTTCTCCCTTATGTATAACAATAAATTACATATTAATTATTTACATATACATTTTAACATATTCGCAATAAAAATACAAGTTATTTACCTTTAAGCATTTGCTCTATATCGCTAATTTCTACCGCAAGTTTTTTGTTTTTAGCCATGTCTTCTGCAACTTTTGTTTTTGCGTATATTACAGTTGTATGATCTTTACCAAAAATATTACCTATAGCGGTTAGTGGCATGCTAAGTAACTCGGTTATTAAGTACATAGCAATCTGACGTGCTTGAGCTACTTCTTTAGTACGTTTTCTGGCAAGAAGGTCATCTTTTTTTAAACCATAAAATTTGCATACACAATCTATTATACGGCTTGCGTCTATAGTTTCCTCGCTTTGGGTTGCCATGTCTTTTAAGGCTTCTCGTGCCAGGTCTATAGTAACTATGTTTTTGCCCATCATTTTACTATAGTAAACGGCTCGGGTTAAATAGCCCTCCATTTCACGTACGTTGGTTGTAACAGCTTCGGCTATAAAGTTAATAACTTCGCGGCTAACATTGTAGCGTTCTATATAAGCCTTTTTGTTAAGTATTGCAATACGAGTTTCTAGCTCTGGGTAACCAATATCTGCAGGAAGCCCCCAACCAAGGCGGCTCTTAAGCCTTTCTTCTAGCGGATTAATTTCGCTTATTGGCCTGTCGCTAGATATTACTATTTGCTTACCGTTTTCGTGTAGCTCGTTAAACGTATGGAAAAATTCTTCCTGAACCGCGTTTTTGCCTATAATAAACTGAATATCGTCAATAATAAGAACATCGGCACTGCGATACTTACTTCTAAAATCTATGTTTGCACCGCGTTTATTGTTCTGAATACTTTCGATAAGTTCGTTCATAAACTTTTCGATAGTTACATATACAACGGTAATATTTGGCTTATTTTCGGCAATATAATTTCCAATGGCATGAAGTAGGTGGGTTTTACCAAGTCCCACTCCGCCGTAGATAAACAGCGGGTTAAAGGAAGCTCCGGGATTTTCTGCAACGCTTTTAGCTGCGGCAGTTACAAACTGATTACTTGGACCTATTACAAAGTTGTCAAATGTATATTTTGGGTTAAAAGAAAAACTGCTAATATTGGTTTTTGGTTTAGAAACGATTGCGACAGGTTTTTCTTCTTCTACTTCTACATTAGGCACAATAAACTCTACGTCTACAATAGAATTATATACCTTATTAACACAGCTAGTAATAATATCCTTATAGTTTTTAATTATTGTTTGCCTACCGCTGGTAGAAGACGTAGAAAGAACTAGTGTATTGCCCTTTAAATCTACAACTTCTAAACTTTTAATCCAAACATCAAAGCTTATTATAGATACATTTTTGGCGATTTCTTCTAAAGCTTCTTGCCATACTTTATTTAAATTAATTTCTTGCGGTTTATCGTAGTAGCTCAAGATATGCCTCCTAAAAATGTATTTACAAAATATTATCATTTTAATTATAAAGGAAAATAAAAAAAAAGCAACTATTAGTACAAAAATTATAATAATTTATAGACATAAAAGTTAAAAAATTATATAATAAATTTATGATTATACAAAGTGTCGAACTAAATAATTTTAGAAATTACACGGAAGAAAGGGTGGATTTTTGTGATGGCTTTAATCTTGTAAGCGGAACAAACGGTCAGGGAAAAACCAATCTTGCCGAAAGTATAGTATTTGCAAGCTTTGGTTTTAGCCCTAGATCGCATCAGGCCAGCGAACTTATAAAAGATGGCTGTACAAAATCTAAAGTCAAAATAGATATAAAAAAAAGCTATGGCGTGCAATCTATAGAATATATCATAGACGACCAAAAACAATTTTTTATAAATAAAAACCCAATAAAAAAACAATCCGATCTATTTGGCACACTTGTAAGCGTGTATTTTTCGCCAAAGGAACTGGAAATTGTTTCGGGTGGGCCACAGGAACGCCGAGATTTTATGGATAACGATATATCGCAGTTATCTGGTAATTATTACAACTTAGTGCAACGTTACAACAAAGTTCTTAGTCAGCGTAACAAACTTTTAAAAGGCGACCATAAACAGGTAATAGATCAAATTGATATTTGGAACGAGCAACTAGCGAGCCTTGCTGCACCGATTATAAGAACCCGAAAAAATTTTATAAACAAATTAGTATTCCCGGCAAATGATGCTATCAAATACATAAGTAAACAAACCGAAGAAATTAATCTTGAATATCTAAGTGTAAAGGGAGAAACAACCGAAGAAATAAAAATAAATATACTAAAGGCACTAAACGATAATTTGTCTAAAGATATGGAACTGGGTTATACAACGATAGGCCCGCACCGTGACGATATAAAAATAGATCTAAATGGTAAAGACTGCAAAATTTATGCCAGTCAAGGTCAAAAAAGAAGTATTGTTTTGGCATTAAAAGTGGCGGAATTAAAAGTATTTACACAATCACTGGGCGAAAAACCAATTTTAGTATTAGACGACGTGTTTAGCGAACTAGACAGTTCTCGGCAAAAAAAGTTATATGAGGCACTATCTGGCTATCAAGTAATAATGACGGGTACAACCTTTAAATTTAAACCGCAAAAAGACGAAAATGCAAATTATAAGCAAATTAAAATAAAAAATGGTAAAATTTGCTAACTTTTAAGTAAAAAATAAAACAAAAATGACTTGTCTATTGACAAGTTTTTTACTTATGATAAAATATTGATATGAAAAAGTACACAATAACAGGATTTTTTAATGTCTTTACATCATTTTTAGAAGATTTAGAGGAACGCGGAATAAAACAAGATGATGTTTTAAAATTGTATGGCGGCAAAGACGGAGCAATAACACTAATTGATAACGGCTTAAATGTGGTAGGTTATACTTTAAGCGGTAGCAAAAGGTTAGTGATAAATGGTCGTAAGGTGGCTGACGGTCAATTTCAGTTATACATCTGCTCGGTAGCTGGTAATATCTATACTTTGTCTGTAGATTCAACGCGTGAGGGTGTAAATTGTGCGGTTTATTTTTGTAAGTATAATAAGGATGATTTTGATGAACTTATATGCTGTACGGCAAGTGTTAAATTAAAGCAAGAAGAGGTGGACAACCAGCAGATAGATAAAATATATAAAAATTATCTAAAGTTGCAAACTCAAGTGTCAAAAGTATATAAATTGCATGTAGAGGGAGCTCTTTCTAGCGAATACTTTATCTTACAAGATTATGGAAGTTTTACCGATAGCTTAGAAGAGGGCGACCTTTTTGATAATAAAGATGCAGAATTTATACCTATCTATAATATTTGCTGCGAGTGCTTAGATAAATTAGATAATTATGCAGATACATTAAACTTAAAAGTAGGTGAAAGTTTTACTGTCCCAAGCGGATTAATAAAAAATTTTGCAAAAGATGCGATAGAAAAACGAAATTTAAAGCTTTCGCAATTAGAAAAGCAAGAAATTATAAATTTAGTGGATCAAATTTTTGAGCAAGATGATATACAAAGTGACAGTATAACGCTTGGAACTGCTAAGGTAATTATGCAATGCCCACTATTAGAGGAACGGTCAACTGTAAGTATAGATAGCTTAATTGCTAATTGCATTTACTTTAATATAGACGACATTTCCGAAGTTAATTATGTTATAAACGCATTTAGTATTTGCGAGGGTAGTAATGCTGATGAAATTATAACAAACAGTCTAAAAAATCAGTTTGAAGACTATCAAATATCAGTATTTATAGATTGTTACGAGGTTATTACGCAATATTTAAACCATATTAATTGCAACGACTATCAAGGTTTTTTACAAGATATTAAGTTTTTGGTAGAGGCTAATTTTATTCAGGAAGCAGAAGATAATTTTAACAATCAAATTAAGGTAAAAGCAGAAAACGATAATCTAACAAACGAAGAAATAGAGTTAATCGAATACCAAAGTGAATTTATAAGCTAATTTAAAACGATTATAAAGACAATTTGGTTTGGGTGAGTATTTAAAAAAAATAAAGTTTAAAATTCCACTAGTTTTAGTGGTTTTTTTATTCGGTTTATTACGTAACTTTAATAGCTCAATTGTTTTAATTTAAAAAAGTATGCTACAGAGCATAATCTGCCTCGCGTGCACGCGTGCACGCGTATATAGTATATATATAATTAAAATATAAATATTATCAATATTTGTTTGCCTTAATGGCGAGTTTTTGATATAATCTATATTAGATGCCAAGGATATGGCAATTTGCCCGTGTAGGGGTAAAATAACTCGCAAAAAGGTGAAATATGGAAGAAAAAGAAAGCATATCTAAAGTTAATACAGACTATGGTGCCGATCAAATTCAGGTACTAGAGGGTCTAGAACCGGTACGTAAACGTCCTGGAATGTATATTGGTAGTACCGATACAAGAGGTCTACACCACTTAATAACCGAAGTTGTAGACAACTCTATAGACGAAGCCCTAGCTGGTTACTGCAGCCAAATTACAGTAGAGCTAAACAAGGACGGCTCTTGTGCCGTTACTGATAATGGTCGTGGTATTCCTACGGGTATTCATAAAACCGAAAAAAAGAGTGCCGTAGAACTAGTACTCACCAAACTTCATGCTGGTGGTAAATTTGGCGGCGGGGGATACAAGATATCTGGCGGACTTCATGGTGTTGGTGTAAGCGTTGTTAACGCTCTAAGCGAATGGCTAGAAGTAGAGGTTTGGCAAAATGGTAACCACTACAAGCAAACCTATAACCGCGGTGTACCTCAAAGAGATTTGGCTATTGTTGGCACTGCCGATCATACTGGTACAAAAGTAACCTTTTTGCCAGACGACACAATTTTTGAAACCGTAACCTTCGATTACGATGTTATAAAAGGAAGGTTAAGAGAAGTCGCCTTTTTAAACAAGGGCATAAAAATCTTTTTAAAAGATTACCGAACAAATAAAGAAGAACTTCTTCATTACGAGGGCGGAATTGTAGAGTTTGTAGAGCAGCTTAACCAAAACAAAACTCCGCTATTTAAAAAGCCTATATATATAGACGCAGTCGCTCCAAATAATAGTGGAGAAATAGAGATAGCTTTTCAGTATAATGAAAGCTATAACGAAGTTATCCATGGTTATGCAAACAACATCAACACTCAAGAAGGCGGTACTCACGTAGACGGCTTTAAAAAGGCACTTGTTAAGGTTATTAACGACTATGGTCATAGTTTAAAGGTTCTAAAAGATACCGAAACTTTAAAGCGTGAAGACGTTACCGAGGGTTTAACTGCGGTAATTAGTGTAAAACTTCAAGAACCTCAGTTCGAAGGTCAAACCAAAACTAAACTAGGCAATAGCTTTATGAGTGGTGCAGTTGCAAAAGCTGTAACCGATGGCTTTGGCAGCTATATGGAAGAAAATCCTAACGATGCAAGGGAACTAATACTTAGAAGTGTTACCGCTCAGCGTGCTAGGGAAGCCGCAAGACTAGCTAGGGAAAATGCAAGACGCAAAACCGTACTAGATAGCACAACACTACCAGGAAAACTTGCCGATTGCTCGGAAAAAGACCCTTCTAAGTGCGAAATATATATTGTCGAAGGCGACAGTGCGGGCGGTACAGCAAAAGCGGGCAGAGATAGACGCTTTCAAGCAATATTGCCACTTCGCGGTAAAATTCTTAATGTAGAAAAAGCAAGGTTAAATCGCGTACTAGAAAGTGCGGAAATTAAAAACATGATAACCGCCTTTGGTGCGGGCGTTGGTGCAGAGTTTGACGAAAGCAAACTAAGATACGACAAAATTATTTGTATGACCGATGCCGATGTAGACGGTGCGCATATAAGAATACTACTACTTACATTCTTCTTTAGATATATGCGTCCACTTATAGAGCACGGCCATGTATATTCGGCAAAGCCACCACTTTATAGGGTAAGCAAGGGCAAACAAATTTATTATTGTTATAGCGAAGAAGAAAAAAATAAATTAACCGCCGAAATTGGTACAAAAGGCGTAGAATTTCAGCGATATAAAGGTCTTGGCGAAATGGACGCGGAGCAACTTTGGTCCACTACTATGAGCCCCGAAAACCGAACACTTGTTAAGTTTAGCATGAAGGACGCGGTAGAAGCCGACGCAATGTTTACTTTGCTTATGGGCGAAGACGCCGAGTTAAGGCGTAAATTTATTGCAGAACACCCAGACTTAGTAGATAAAGACGACTTGGATATTTAGGAGGAAAGACATGGCAAAAAAACACGATTATTCTGCAGAGTACGAACAAATTGTAGACAATACAAAGTACGAAGAAAAAGAAATTCATGACGAAATGGCACATTCGTTTATGGCGTATGCAATGGCGGTAAATGTAAGCCGTGCTATCCCAGATGTTCGTGACGGACTTAAGCCTGTTCATCGTCGTATTCTTTATGGTATGAACGAGATTGGTTTAACTCATGACAAACCACACAAAAAATGTGCACGTATAGTTGGTGACGTACTGGGTAAATACCACCCACATGGCGACAGCTCGGTATATGGTGCCTTGGTGCGTTTAGCACAGGATTTTAGCATTCGTTATACCTTGGTAGACGGTCATGGTAACTTTGGTAGTGTGGACGGCGATCCACCAGCAGCATACAGATATACCGAAGCAAGAATGAGCAAAATCGCAGACGAACTTTTGCGAGATATCGACAAAGACACTGTAGATTTTAGCCCTAACTTTGACGGCGACTACAACGAACCCGATGTACTTCCTAGCCGTTTTCCTAACTTGCTTGTAAATGGTTCGGACGGTATTGCGGTTGGTATGGCAACAAATATACCACCACATAACTTAAAAGAAGTTACAAATGCAATAGTTGCTCAAATTAAAAATCCAGATATAGATGTAGAAGAATTGCTTACATATATTCCGGGTCCCGATTATCCAACTGGCGGTATAGTATTGGGTAAGCAAGGTTTAAAAAATGCTTATGTTACTGGTAAGGGCAATGTTGTTGTTCGCGCTAAAACTCATATAGAAGAGCACGGCGAAAGGGAAAGAATTGTTGTAACCGAAATACCTTACCAAGTAAATAAAGCCGAACTTATTAAAAATATGGCAGACCTTGTTAAAAACAAACGCATAGAAGGTATTGCAGATATTAAAGAAGAGTCCGACCGTAAGGGTATGCGGCTTGTTATAGACATTAAGCAAGGCTTTCAGCCACAGATTGTATTAAATATGCTATTTAAGCATACTGCGCTTCAATCTTCGTATGGCATTAACTTTTTGGCACTTGCTGACGGTGTTCCAAAAATACTAAACCTAAAACAAATACTTGGATACTATATAGAGCACCAAAAAGAAATTATAATTAGGCGTACTAAGTTTGACCTAAACAAAGCAGAAGAACGTGCGCATATTTTAGAGGGCTTAGTAACTGCTCTTGCAAATATAGACGAAGTTATCAAAATTATTAAAGCTTCAAAGGATCGTCAAGATGCAAGTGCAAAACTTCAAAGTGCATTTTTGCTTTCGGATAAGCAAGCGGGCGCAATACTTGATATGAGGCTTCAACGCTTAACCAACCTAGAAGTAGAAAAACTAAAAGAAGAACTAGAGGGTCTACGTAACTTAATAGTAGAACTAAGAGGAATTCTTGCTAGCGAAGACAAAGTTAAAGAAATTATTGTAAAAGAACTTACCGAAATTGCCGAAAAATACGGCGACGACCGCAAGAGCGAAATTTCTGCCGACGTTAGCGATATAGATATAGAGGACTTAATAGAAAAACAAGATGTTGTTATATCTATGACTCACTTTGGTTACATTAAACGCCTTCCTGTAGCCGAATATCGCACTCAGGCAAGGGGCGGCGTTGGTGCAACCGGGCACAAACCTAAGGAAGAAGATTTTGTAGAGCGCATGTTTATAGTAAGCACGCACGACAACATAATGTTCTTTACAAACTTTGGTAAAGTGTACACCTTAAAGGGTTACGAAATTCCAGAAGGTCAAAAGACCGCTCGTGGCCGCGCTATGGTAAACCTACTTAACTTAGCCGAAGGCGAAAAGGTTACTACCATGCTGGCTCAAGACGCTATGGAAGAGGGATATCTTGTTATTGCAACTCGCGGCGGCATGATTAAAAAGACCGATGTTAAAGAGTACGTAAATATCCGCAAAAATGGTAAGATTGCAATTAGCTTAGCGGAGGGCGACGAACTTATATCGGTAGAATACACAACAGGCAATAGTGATATTATTGTTGCATCTAACGAGGGCAAAGTTATTCGCTTTAGCGAGCAAGATTGCCGTCCACTATCTCGTGATACCATGGGTGTTCGCGCTATGGATTTAGCAGATGACGACTATCTTGTAGATATGCTGGTACTAAAACCAGAAACTTATATACTAACCGTTACCGACAAAGGCTACGGAAAACTATCTCCACAAGACGAGTATCGCTGCCAAAGCCGTCGTGGTAAGGGTGTAAAAGCGGGCGTGTTTAACGCAAAAACTGGTAGACTAGTTGGCTTAAAACAAGTAACGACCGAAGAAGACGTAATGTTAATTTCTAACAACGGCATAATTTTGCGTACACCGGCAAGTAGCATAAGCGTTATTGGTCGCGATACACTGGGCGTAAAAATTATGAAACTTCGCGAAGACGACAAAGTAGTTTGCCTTGCAGTTGCAGACAAAGTTGCCGAAGATACAACAGAAGATAGCGAAGAGGGCGAGGCTATAGTTGTAGACGAAACCCTTTCTAGCGAGCAATAATTAGCGCAATCTATCGTTTACTTGCACGCTTTTGCACTTACTCATTTACGCTTAAGTAAAATCGCAGCGCAAAAACATGCAGAGCACTCATCTTGCATCAATTCTTGCCGCTAGAAGCAAGAATCAAATAGCCGTTTTAATATATCTCACTAGCAATAATTAACAGGTTCTATTAATTTTTGCGATCTTATACTAGATTGTTTGTAAACATAATAATCTTAAAGTAATTAAATATACAAATAACAAAGTAATTTAAAATAAATAACAAAAAGTCCACCAAAATTGGTGGATTTTTAATTTAAAATCAATAATTTTTATATATATGTATAAAACAAACGATTTTGCACATTCTAGTATTACAAACAAAAAATCTATAACTTACTTTTGTTTGTAAAGGTGAGGGGAGGCCCTCACTTTTTTATGAGTTTATTAATTTTTTTTATTAATTTCCATGCCCTCTTTAAGGTTTTGAAGTTAGCTATCGCAAACAGGAAAATTTGCCGATTTACCATAAACAACCGATGCGGAAGTGGTAATTTGCTTATTGCAAATGCAACATGTTTTCAAAAATCAATAATAACACGAAAATAAATGTATATCAAGAATAAAAACATTTTTATAAGTGTAATATTAAGGTATGAACAGATTTGGTCAAAATTTAAAGGGGATTAGACAAAGCGTAGGATTAAGTCAATTTCAGTTAGCAAAGCTGCTCTCTACAACTCAGCAACGCATCAGCGAGTGGGAACAAGGACAAATAGAACCATCGCTAAGATACTTAATAAAACTAACAAAGGTTTTAGATGTATCGTTCGAAGAATTAACCGACGGCGTTTTACAAGAAAACTAAGCCCTAAAAACACTAAAGAAAATATTTATAGCAAATTTTATTTTTTAACGAATAAATTACTTTTTTACTGCACATGCTACTATCAGATAGAACTTACAAGCTCTATCAAGTATAAGCAAAAGATCAACTTGTCCACCAAAAATAAATAAGTAGGTCTTTTGTTTTTTTGTGTGCAAGATTATTAATGCCTTAAAATACTTTATATACTTGTTGTTTGTATATAGTTAAAGTGCTACAAAAAAAACTACCAAATAGTTGGTAGTTTTATATTTTATCCTTAAAAGCCATAATTAGGTTACGATTTGTAGTTGATTTTCAATTATGCTAACTATCAATTATTTTTATAATTTCATTAAATATATAGTAATAAAATATGCTATTATCTTGTTTCGCCGTAAACGCCAAAGTCGTAGATTGTCCAAGCAAAGTCGTCAGATACTTGATCTTCTAGATCTAGCGTAATTTTAAATTCGTTGTTGGTTACTTGTTTTTGTACGTCAATTTTAAAAGTATAGCCCGAATTTGCAGACACTTTTCCCGATAAAACCATTTCTTGTTTATAACTGCCCTCGGGAAGAGTCGCGTCGTAGTCGCCGGCGTTTAGCCCAATAATTGTGCACCTAAGCTGGTTAAGGTCTAAACTTTTGTTTGCATAAAATGTAATGTAAATGCAGTCTATGTACATGCCATAAAGCCAACTGGTTTCGCCGGTAAATTCTAAACTATTGCGTTTTTTTAGCGTAGCTAAGTCTACATTTTTACCAGTAAAGCTGCTAAGCTTAAGCTTTTCGGTATCTTTTAACCCACTGTTTTTAACAACCGTACTTAACACTTGCGTGTTAAAATATCTGTCCATTGTTATTTTGTCAAAACCGTTTTTAGTGCATCCATTAAATACAAAAAGTGCAAAAACTGCAACACAACTGCAACAAATTGCTAACATATGCTTAAATTTCATAAAACTTCTCCTGTGGTAAATTATTGCTTCTTCCAAATGGCTTTCCAAAAGGTAACAAACAAATTTTGTCCATATGGCACGTGTATAGAAACGCTGCCCATAATATCTTCGGCATTAACCGCTCCAAAATATCTGCTGTCGGTACTGTTGTTTCGGTTGTCGCCACACACAAAATACTCGTTATCTTTTAGGGTGTAGCTGTAACTAAATTCGCCTTCGCCAAATTCCTCTGTTGAGTTCTCTTTTATAGTGTTATATATCTCTATAATAAATTTATAGTCGCCATACCAGTTGTAGTTATTAGATAAATCGGTTCTAAACTGCAAATAGCTAATTTCGTCTTTAATGTAGCTTTCGGTAAGAGGCTCGCCGTCTAAAAGCAAGGTATAGCTGTAAGTGTAAACAATTATCTGCTGAGTGTTAATAACTTGTCTGCCTGTTTTTGTTAGGTTAAAGGTAATCGTTTGGTTAGCTTTGGCTATAATTCTTTTAATAATTGGGTCGGATTGGTTATGCTCGTACAAATAAGGTGCAGAATCTACCAAAACAATGTCCCCTATGTTATAGCTGCCATGTTTTTGGTAATAAACAAGGTCGCAATGCTTGTGGTCGGTTTCGCTGGTTACGCTACTATTTATGGTTGGCTGCATGCTTGTGCCCACAATATAAATCGGCTTAAAATGAATAGAAAAAACATAGGTAAAAATTAGAAACCCAAGCCCAAAAAGTATTAAAACATGCAAAAAATGACGCTCAAAAAAGTTTGGCGTATGCACTTTAATCATCTCTACATTGTCGCCGCTACTATTTTTGTTTGCAGGCTCGTGGCTTACATTTTGTTCCATCTACTGCATTTTACCACATGCGTAAGTGCAAATCAAGTATAAATTCAATTATAAAATAATTGACCCGCGTATTTTAGGATTTCTTGTCGGTAAACCTAAACCACTACTTATTTATATCGGTCATGTCTTTTATAAAATTGTTTATAACATTATGGAAGTTTAAATGCTTAACCAAATTGCACTAAAGCAGGGGCTGTCAAGTTTAGAAGATAGAATTGAAAGTTTTAAAGAACTTTCAAAACACTGTCCTGTAATTTGGAGATATGACCCAATATTGCTAGCAGAAGAAATAGATGCAGAGTGGCATAAAAAAGCGTTTGCAAAACTATGCAAAGAGCTTAAAGGTTATACCAACAAATGCAAAATTAGTTTTTTGATTGCTAGTTATAAAGGTTGTTCAAAAACTGTTTGGGCTCCAAATCTCACACAGAAACATGAAATACTAGAAGCGTTTTCTAAAACCGCAAAAGAAAATGGCATCCAAATTGAAGCTTGTGCTGAAAGTGACGATTGGTCTAAATATGGAATTGTTTCAAGCAAGTGTATTGATGGGGAAATTTTTGAAAAGTTACTCTCAGAGAAATTTAGAAAACAAAACATTATTGTTAAACGCAAAAACAACAAAATTGACGGACAGCGAAAATTTTGTGGTTGTATGCCAGCTATTGATATTGGCAGATATGACACATGCCGTCATGGTTGCAACTATTGTTATGCTCGCAAAAGCATTCCCAAAAGTATGCTTGACCCACTTGTCGGCGAAGTTTACGAACGAAAAACCGAACTTGAGTTTGAGTATAAATAAATTGATTTTAATAAAATTACAAAAAAATCTGCTAGTTTAGGCAGATTTTTTGGTACCCCCAGCAGGAGTCGAACCCGCAACCTTTCGGTTCGAAGCCGAACGCTCTATCCAGTTGCGCTATGAGGGCATATATTATTTAGTTGTTAAGTTGTATCCATTTATCCTATCGGTTTAAAGCCGAACGCTTATACAACTATTATATATTACAAATAGTATTATACACAACTATTATTAATATCGCAATAGATTTATAAGATTTTTATGTTATAAACTACTTTTTTAAAGGTTTATATAATAATAACTCCATTTAGATAATCAAAGAAAAATAAGTAAATTGTAAAAAAATGGATATTTTTATATCTTTTTTACAAAATAAAATCAAAATTGTAAAAATAATTATTAAAAAGCTAGCAAAACTGCTGGTTTTTTATATGCTCACAAAATTAGATTTTAATAAAGCAAGTTATTAAGGTCTCGAAATAGTATGGTTTATTGTTTATAAATACAAATCACAATTTTATAGGATTAAGTGGTAACAGAGCGATAGGTTTATATAACAAATCTCTAAACTTACAAAATTACCAATTTATTTGCAAATAGATGCATGTATTTGATATAATACATAACGATAAATTAAAATTTATAAATAGTAGAGGAAAACTAATGGCAAATAATAAAAATAATACCATTATAAAATCTAACAAATTTAAAGATTTTTTTAAAAAGAAAACCAACAAAATATTAAGTATATGTTTAGCTGCAGTACTTGTTGTGGGCACAACACTTGCAGTTGTTTTACCAATTACACTTAAAAAGCGTAACGTAGATGTTGCGTTTAAAATACCGGCACTTAACTTGCCTATATCGGAGAGATATGCTCTTACTAAGTACGATTACGACAATCTAGGCGAAACTGTAAAAACCCTAAGGGAAGATACAATGGTTGTAACAAAGCGTGATCTACCAAGGGCAGAAACTACTTTGTTACCAGACGAATATACAATAGCAGAAAATGGTAATAACCTAAATTACTATTATGGGTTTCAGGATGCCGAAGGCAATCCATATAATTTTGGTAGTAAATACACTACTATAGATTTTGACAACTACTATTTATACCCCGGCGATGGTCTTGGAAATGGTACGGGCGGTGCAAACACTATCGGCAGGCACTTTGCAGCAGAGGCAAATGCAATGTTCCCGGGGGATTCCGATGCTTATACAAAATATGGCTTGTATTACAAATTTATGCTACTTTCTCAAGGACATAACTTAGGCATAGAGTCGCAAAACCGTGCGGTGCAAACTTTAAATAATCCGCAAAATCAAGCTGAATTTAAGGCTTGGCTAAAAAAGCACCCAGCTGCAGATCTGCAGTACGGTGCAGTTGTTGGCGACAATAACGCAGTAGAAAAAGAGATTACTTTAGACCCTATTTATAGAGCATACCATGCGACAGGGCTATACTTGCCTGCAGGCGAAGCTATAGACTTAAAAATAGAAAACTTACAACCGGGCGAAAGCATCTCGGTAGTTGTAGCTTTGCAAAATACTTTGGCTTATGCTGCAACAGGATATAATACTATCACTGGTTACAAGAGTGCAGAAACTGCATTACTAAATGGTCAATTTTCTAATTATTTTGCTAGTACTACAAACGAAGAAACGGGTGTAACTTCGCTATCTGGTCACTCTTTTTTGCAAAGTCAGATGCTTAGACAAAATAATCGTATGCCATGGATTCATGCAACCTTTACTTTTAGCAAAAATGGAACATATACACTAGGCACTCCATTTGGCGGAATTATGCATATAGCTATGAACAACTGCTATAGTCAAGTTAAAACAACTTTTACTGGTGCGGTAGAAACTCCTCATTATATTTTGGGCGTAACCACCCCAGAGTACTACGATACTTATCTTCGTAACGCTCCGGGCGTTGTGGGCGTACTAGATACCGAAAACGGTCAGCTAGTTGGCCCAGTTTTTCCAGTAGATGGATATCCTTCTAACAGTGTTAAAAACCACTCTTTACGAACAACAAAAACCGAAGAAATAGAAAAGCTTGGCATGCTTTGGCATTCCTTTTTTGCGGTTAACGAGTCGTTTACTGGCGGAACATATAACCGCGGCAATATTGTTAAGTTCGACCAGCACGTACCAGCAGGTGCGGCGGTTGCTCTTGGCGGATATAACTATGCTTGTCCTACGGGTTGGTTCTATAACTGCATGAGCTATACAAATATGACGACAAGTGGCAACTGGGGAACACTTCACGAAATTGGACATAACCATGCAAGTAGTTATGGTACTTTTTGGGGCTTTGGCGATGGTAAGGAAGGCGAGGTTCATAATAATGCCCTAACCGTTTTAAGTTACTTGCTGTTTACAGATATCCCTACATCGGTTGGCAATAATACAGTGGGTGTAGAACATGGTTTTGTTGCAAACCCTTATACAAGTTTATCCGCGGCACTTAGTATAAAAAATCGTAATTTTAGCGACTATAGCGAGCTTGGTTACTTTGATATGCTAGATATGTATAGTAATATAATGCACTCGTTTAGTCCCGAAAAGTTCTACGAACTACTTTATACATACAAAGCAAATGGCGATTCTGCATACCGCGAAACGGCTACAAGCAATCGTCGTTCGGGCTTTGCGTATAGGTGTGCTCTTGTTTACGGAATGAACTTTACAAATTACTATAACAATATATATAGAGCAAAAATAACCGAGGATATGTATACCTCGGAGCAACTAGCATATTTAAAAAGTTTGCCAAATTACGAACCAATTGCTTGCAAATATGCTGGTGGCATAGATGGCATAAAAACTGGTGGCGACTACATAGTAAACTTTGGAGAGGACATAACCCTAGATTTACTTACAAACACTATATCTAGCTTAGATACGGCAGACAAAAAAGGCTTTACAATTTTAAATGTAGGTAACCCAATATACGGAAGCATTACTAATTTAGGTAACGGAAAGTATAGTTACAGATTTAACCGAAATTACGCAGGTACAAGCGACCAGTTTAGTTTTACTGTTAAATTAGATGACGGAGTAGTGCACGAGTTTACCGTGTACTTGCGTATAGGCTATAACGCAGGCAGCTTAACATCTTATCAAGGACTAGATAAAGGCACTGATATTTTTGAAACAGTAGAACCTCAGATTGCGGAAAAAGGGCCAACAAAAGTAGAAAACGTTAATGTGGCTGGTACAGGAAAGTATACAACTGCCGCAAACACATGGGAAGTTAAGTATTTGGACTTTTATTGGAAAGCTCCTAAATCTGGTAAAGTTACATTTACTTTGTATTACGACGACGCAATTAAATTCTACTTTGGTACAAACTTTAATAACCTAGAACTTTTGTATACAGCAACTTCGCATTCGGGAAGCAACTGGATGGAGGTAAACGATAAAGATATAATAGTTACTGCTGGTCAGTATTATGCACTGAGATTATTTAACGTAAATACTGGCGGCGGCGGACATGCCTATGTTGGGTGCTTCTTTGAGGGCGATGCTAACAGACAAATAAAGACGGAAACTATGTATCATCCGTATATGAGTTTAGGGGCAAATCCTGTACCATATAAGTTTGAACCAGTATATTTGGTATCTAAAAAGGATGGTATTGCAGTAGAAACTACGGGTACAGATAAAGGTAAATGGGAAGTTATAGAAGCTCCAACTCTTGCTCATGGCGGTATTTATTACGACGAAGCTAGTGATAAGGCAGATACTAAAAAACGCGGTCACTACGAAAAACATACCCAGTACATATTGCCTCCAGAAGCCTACGACGAATACGGCAACGAAATAGAGGGTTTTACTGGTGATAGAATAGAATATACTCAGTACTATAATATGTGGAACTATCTTATAGACGGTAGTACAAGCACGCATTATCATACACCTTATAACGGCAGTTATAACGAAACAAATTTATCAAAAAATCCTCATGTCTTTGTTATAGATACTAAAAACTTGCAGTCGATGAATTATTTTTCGGTAACTACTCGAAATAATGCAAACTCTTACATAGAAGAATACGAATTTAGCGTATCTACCGATAATGTAAACTATAAACTTATAAGAGCAGGAACTCGAAAAGACTATAAAAATACAACTATTACAATAGAATTTGATTCGCAAACGGTAAGGTATTTAAAACTGGTTGTAAAAAAGGCATCGGGTGGATCGTTCTCGGTGCTATCCGAAATTGATGCAGGTATACAAACTCATACACAAAGACTGCTATCTACAACAAGCCCACTAGTATTTACTACAAAAAATTGGCAAAATTCTGCTAATATTCAGGGCTTAAAACATGGATACTTAGTATCAGATAAAAAGAACGAAAAAATGGTACTAAGATTTATTGGTACAGAGATTGCTCTATACGGTGCAGTAGGTAAAGATTTCGGCATGGTAGATGTTAAAGTTGATGGAAAGTATGTAACAACTATTGATTTTTCGAGTACCAAAGACGAACCACGCAAACTATTGTATATTTTAGAAGACCTAGAAGATACTACCCACACGGTAGAAATTATAACAAAATCTAATGGGAGGGTTATGCTTAATATGCTCGGAATAAACTATTTATCTCAGCTAATAAACGCACCAAATATATATAAGGAAAGGGCACTTACTAATACGGTAATTGTATTTGTAATATTATTTGCTGCTATACTAACACTTATATTATGCTTGTTATTTATACCAAAGTTTCGCAACTTTATGGGTGGAAATAAAGGTATACTTTGGATGGATAAAAAACTAGAAGAGGGTAGAAAAAAGCGAAAAGAAAAACGTGCCGAAAAGCGTGCTCAAAAAGCTGAGGAAAAACGCATTGCAGCTATTGCAAATGGACAAAAGGTAAATTCAGAAAAAAAGACTAAGTCCTTAGAAAATAACGTTACTACTAATACAAAAATTAATAATAAAGTAAGTGCTACAAACTTACACAATAATCAAAATAGCAAGGTTGCTAAAAAAGATTCAAGTAAAATTAGTGAAAGTCATTCTGCTGGTAAAACACAAGCTTCGGCTTCAAGTAAAGGTAGCAATGATAACAAAACTACAAGTAGTGCTTTAAATTCTACTAAAAGCCCAATCGCACATAAAAACAATACAAAATCAATAAAATCAACTGAGGATAAGACAACAAAACCTGCTGATAAAACAGTTAAAGCCAAGAACGCTCAAGCTGGTAAAAAAACTAAACCAACTAATAGCAAGTCAGCAAGCAATACAAAGTCAACAACCAAAACGGCGACTAAAACCGCTGCCAAAAATAAAAAATAATATTTAAGTACAACTTCGGTTGTACTTTTTTGTGTCATAAATCGGCTAGAATAAGTAAATTTGAGTCTTTGAAACTTTGTATACAAGATTAAGTATTCCTAAAAGATAAATTATAAGTATAGAAAATCTTACTTAAGCGAAATTGGCTGGCTTGACAGACTGAGGTGTAAAATTACTTAATCTAAATGCTTCTTGTCATTTTGAGCAAAAGCAAAAAATCTAAGGTTGCTAAATTAATATTTCACTTTAAAAAAGTATCTATTTAGTTTGTTTTATGCTAAAATTATCGTATGGAAAAGTTGTTACTTGTGGATGGCAGTGGGCTGTTGTTTCAGTCTTTTTACGGTATGCCTAGGCAAATTAAAAATAGCTGTGGGCAAAGGGTAGAGGCGGTAATCTGCTTTGTAGGTATACTTTTAAAACAAATAAAGATTCTTAGACCAGACAAACTATTTATTGTTTTTGATGGCGAAACACACTTAGAGCGTAAAGAGCAAGACAAAGATTATAAGGCAAACCGAATAGATTACTCTACCATGGCAGAAGAAGACACCCCTTTTTGCCAACTACAAATTATAAAGAAAGTTTTGGATTATCTAAATTTTGAGTGGTACGAAACGACCTTTTGCGAAGCTGATGATATTATTGCAAGTTTAGTAAACGACAATAAAGATAAATTTAAAATTATAATAAGTTCTGCCGATAAGGATTTTTATCAGCTGGTGCAAGATAATGTTAGCATTTTTACTTACCGCGGCAAGGCTAGCAATTTGGTAACGCCCGAAAATATTTTATCTAAATATGGAATCGCTCCAAAATATTTTGCGGACTACAAAGCTCTTGTGGGTGATGCGTCCGATAATATTAAGGGAATTAGTGGTATTGGATTAAATACAGCGGCAAAATTAATAACTAATTATGGCGGCATTGACAATATAGTGCAAAATGCTAAAACAAGCAAAGATAAAGTTAGCCAAAAAATTATAGAAAATAAAGATAAACTTTTAACAAATTACAAAATTATAGAACTATTTAGTAAAACCGCACTATATTCTTTGCCTGATTGCGAAGTTATAATGACAAATGCAAACTCGATAGAAATTCTAAAGAGTTTAGATTTACTTTAATCGAAAAATTTGGTATATTATCAAAGGCACTTGTAAAAACTTTGATAAAAGGGTTTGGCAACTGCTGATTTTAATTTAAAATAATAGAAATTTAAATTTAGTAAGATAAATCGATAATCCAAATTAATTATTAATAAAAAAATAAATAAAGGAAATATTATGAAATTTAGTACAAAATCGCGCTATGCACTTAGGGTTATGGTAGATTTAGCCGAAAATCCAGAAAAACAAAATATTAAAGCAATAGCAAGCCGCCAAGATATCAGCGAAAAATATTTGGAGCAAATAGTATCGTGTTTATCTAAAGCGGGGCTGGTTTCTAGCACCAGGGGCGCCGCGGGTGGATATACGCTATCTAGGCCAGCAACCCAAATTTTTGTGGGCGAAATACTCCGCGCTGCCGAAGGCAATTTGTTTGTAATAGAATGTTTAGACCCAAAGCTGCCTTGCAATAGGGAAGATAAGTGCCGCACGCACACTTGTTGGAACAAACTAAACACACTTGTAAACAACTTTTTAGATTCGGTAAGTTTAAAAGATGTAATAGAGGACAAATTGTAAAAAATTGCAAAAAATAAGTTAAAATTTGCAAACTAACCATTTTTTACTAAAATAACGGCTAACTTTTTATAAAACCAACCAATAATTTTACCAAAATAAAAACTCCAAATTCTTGGAGTTTTTTGCTTGCATCATATAATTTTACATTACCAATAATTTGCATTAATTTATTTATATGTGTTGACAACTATAAAATTTAGTTGTAAACTAATTCCTAGTAAATTAGTATGAAATAAATTTTAACATTTTGATAATACTAAAATGTATAATACATAAAGGAGAATTATGAGCAAACTTATATATGTAGATAACGCGGGCACAACCGCTATGAGCAAACATGCAAAAAGTGCAATGCTAAAATTTTTGGATAAAGAGTATGGCAACGCAAGTAGTTTGCACAGTTTAGGTCAAAGGGCTAAAGAATACTTAACCAAAGCTCGCGAGATGGTGGCAAAAGCTATTAACGCACTACCAGACGAAATATATTTTACCTCTGGTGGGTCAGAAAGCGACAATATGGCAATACTTAGCACTGCACATCGCGGTAAAGCAAAAGGTAAAATGCATATAATAACAAGTAGCATCGAGCATCATGCGGTGCTTCATACCTTAGATAGGTTAAAAGAAGAAGGTTTTGAAGTAACTTATCTTCCGGTTTACAAAGACGGGCTTATAAAAATAGCCGACCTTAAAAAGGCTATAACCGATAAAACATGCTTAGTTACAATTATGTACGCCAATAACGAAATTGGAACAATTCAACCAATAGAAAAAATCGGAAAAATTTGCAGAGACGCGGGCGTTCCGTTTTTTACCGACGCCGTACAAGCTGTTGGGCATATTCCTGTAGATGTAAAGGTA
Source organism: uncultured Clostridia bacterium (assembly GCA_947054085.1). Taxonomy (GTDB): domain Bacteria; phylum Bacillota; class Clostridia; order Christensenellales; family UBA1242; genus RGIG4790. Next base: position 26,405 of record CAMRVD010000005.1, read on the forward strand.
AATAATATTGACATGCTTAGCTTAAGCGGACACAAGTTCCATGGGCCAAAAGGTGTTGGTGCGTTGTATGTTCGACGTGGGGTTATGGTAGACCCACTTATTAGTGGTGGCACGCAAGAAAAAAATCGCCGTGCCGGTACCGAAAATGTAGCTGGCATATATTCTATGGCGGTGGCACTAGAAGACGCTGTAAAGAACATGGAAAAAAACGCAAAAGCAGAAATTAAGCTAAGGGATTACTTAATAGAAAATCTTTCTAAAATTCCGCATAGCAAGCTTAACGGCAATAAAGAGCATCGACTTCCTAATAACTTTAATATGTGCTTTGAAGGTATAGAGGGCGAAAGCTTACTATTACTATTAGACGACTACGGTATTTGTGCGTCTAGTGGTTCGGCTTGCACAAGCGGAAGTTTAGACCCATCGCATGTACTACTTGCAATAGGCTTGCCTCACGAAGTGGCCCACGGCTCACTTAGGATAACCGTTAGCCCATACAACACAATGGCAGAAATGCAAAAAATCTGCAAATATGTGCCACAAATAGTGGAATATTTACGCAAAATCAGTCCAATTTGGGACAGATTACAAAAAGGAGAATTAAAACATGTTATATAGTAAAAAAGTTATGGAACATTTTCGCAACCCTCGTAACGTTGGAGAAATGCCAGATGCCGACGGTATTGGCGAAGTTGGTAACGCAAAATGCGGCGACATTATGCGTATGTACATAAAAGTTAAAGATGGTATTATTACCGACGTAAAGTTTATGACTTTTGGCTGTGGTAGTGCAATAGCCACTAGCAGCATGGCAACCGAGCTAATTAAGGGAAAAAAGATAGAAGACGCCCTTGAAATTTCTAACAAAGCGGTAGTAGAGGCACTAGACGGTCTGCCAGCTTACAAACTTCATTGTTCAGTACTGGCTGAAGAAGCCGTTAGGGCAGCCATTGTAGACTATTACGAGAAGAATAATATAGCCTACGACAAAGCAAAATATGCTCCACACGCCGAAAATTAGCGAATAGCTATGTTACAATAAAAATTCCGAACTAGTCACTTACGGATAAGTAAGCTCCTATCTCGGAATTTTTTTGTGCCTCGCTCTTCATCTAATTTTCGGCGTGTGGTAAAAGAAATTAGCACAATACTTCGTTTTCTACAAATAGCCAGCACTAGTCATTTACGCAAAGTAAACTCCTATCGCTGGCTTTTTGCGAGCACTCGTCTTGCACTAATTTTCGGCGTGTGGTAAAAGGTAAAGTGCAAATATTAGCGAATAGCTATGTTACAATAAAAATTCCGAACTAGTCACTTGCGTCAAACCAACATAACAGTTTTAGCCACTTTTAGAAATTTTAAAGTGGCTTTTAGTTTTATGTTTTTGTGCTATTTTTCCAATAAATGGTAACTATATTATTTATCATTCTATGCTACATAGTTCTATTTTGTATAATATGTTATTTGTGTAATTATAAAGTTAATAATAAAACGCGGCATAAAATGTAAACCTTACGCACAAAAAAATCCCACTAATGCTTAGTGGAATTTTTATATAAATTATTGCATTTATATTTTTTGATTGTTTATATTTTTAATAGCATTTTGTTTAAAATTATTTAAAGCTTTCATTTCGGATTTTAAATACTCTGCGTCTTGCTTATAATTTTTTGACTCTTCATTTAAGGTAAAAAGAGTTAATTCGTCTAATTTGTAATCTTCTTCAGCTTTTTGTATAATCATGTTCGCAAAATCTACATCTAAACTTATTAAATAATCTTGCCAGTCTAATGTAAATTCAGTATATTCGTTAAAATTAGTAATCAGTTCTATTTTTAATATATCAACGCTAATATTTGCAAGTTGTGCATCTGATCTAAATTGTTGATTATTTATATAAAACATTTTTATTTTTTTATTTAAGCGATTATGTTTTAATGCTTTTAAGCCATTTTCGCTTATAGATATATTTTTAGTTCTTAAAAAGTCATAAATATTTTTAGATGTTAATTTTGCCATTGTTTTTTCCTTTATTCTCTTTCGCCAAGTTGTTTGGCGTAATTTTCTACTTGTTTTGATGCATATTTATTTAAATTTTGCAGTTTTTTTAACTTTTTTTCTAGTTCTTCACTTTTTTGGGAATATTCCATTGTAACAACATCGGTATTATCTAACAAATAAACCAGTTTTTTGCAATCGTTAGCTGTTTTTTCGCGGATAGCTTCGGCGTAGGCGATATCTTTATTAATTAAATAGTCTACCCAACTAATTTGTTTATCTTTTGACGAAAAACTAAATATTTTTTTATCGCCGTTTTTGTTATTTTTTAGTGATATTCCGTAAAGATTGGCGTATAGATTGTAATTATGTGTAGAGCCCTTTAGCGTACCAGTTTTAAAAGCAATGTTTACACGATTGTTAAAAATATTGTCTTTAACTTGGTTATGCTTATAGTTGCAGACAATTATGCCTTGCTTTTTTAAAAATTGATAGATATCTTCAAAATTAAAACTAGTCACAATTGCACCTCGCTATTGTTCTATTTAAGTTTATCATAAATTTAGAGTTTGTCAATACACAAATCTAATATTGTACATAAAAAAAGCGGCGATTTAGCAAATCAATTCTTTTATACAATATAATTTTTGCTTTTACTAAAGCTGATTATAAAAAAAGAGCAGTATCTGCTCAGTATTTTTTATTTAGCGGTTCTTACAAAGTTTTACTAAAATTATCTAAAAAGTCTAAAGTTTCTTGTTTTATAAGTTTAAGTGCTTCAATTTTTTGGCTGCGGATTTTTGCATTTTCTGATGAAGAAATTTTATAAATATTGTTATTCACAAACCTAATATTATGCTCAATTTCTTCCAAAATGCTGTCTGCATAAGCAATGTTTTTATTTATTAAAAATTCACGCCATTGTTTATTAAATATCATAATATTTTTAGTTTTTGCATGCACAAAAGTAAGTGATAAACAATTTACGTCCAAATAATATTTGCTTGGCGTTGGGTCGGTTAAATTATTATCTACAATATTGTAAACATATCTGCTTGGATTTGCTTTTATTGCAGGGTCAGAATACGCCTCTACATCTAGGTGCACAGTTTTTGCAAATTCTATTACTAAATCTAAATTTATTTCGTACATAAATTTCTCCTAAAACCTTAGGTATTTTACATATATATTATGGGTTTGTCAATATAAAAATGCAAATTTAATGTGCTATCTACTTTATGCGTAAAAAAAGCCACCAAGTAAAGTGGTGGCATTAGTTTTTACTACAAATAAATATTTTTTGTTATACATTAAACCTAAATAGCATTACATCGCCGTCTTTAACTACGTAGTCCTTGCCTTCTATTCGCACTTTTCCGGCTTCGCGGGCGAGGGTATAACTGCCTGCGGCTATTAAGTCGTCGTAGCTTACTACTTCGGCTTTTATAAAGCCTTTTTCAAAGTCGGTATGAATTTTTCCTGCAGCGGCAGGGGCTTTCGTTCCGTTAATAATCGTCCAAGCACGCACTTCGGTAATGCCCGCAGTTAGGTAGGAGATTTGTCCAAGTAATTTGTATCCAATTTTTATAACTTTATCTAGTCCGCTTTCGGCAAGCCCAAGATCTGCCAAAAACATAGCACGCTCATCTTCGTCTAGTTCGGTAAGTTCTTGTTCTACCTTAGCACTTATAACCAGCACCTCGCTGCTCTCGGCTTTGGCGAGTTCTTTTACCTCTTTTACGCCTTGGATTTCGTCCTCGGGTTTAGAAATATCCGCTTCATCTATATTGCAAGCATAAATTACCGGTTTGGTTGTAATTAAAAACAAACTTTTTGAGTATTCGGTTTCGTCCTCGGTAAGAACAACGCTTTTTGCGGGCTTTCCGGCGTTTAGTGCTTCGGCTAGTTTATTTAGTACGCCTAACTGAAAAATCGCTTCTTTGTCGTTTTGCTTAGCTTTTTTCGAAACCTTTTCTAGCTGTTTGTTTACACTTTCTAAGTCGGCTAAACTTAATTCTAAGTTAATTGTTTCTATATCTCTAATTGGGTTTACGCTGCCGTCTACATGGGTAACATTAGAGTCTGTAAAACATCTTACTACATGTACAATGGCGTCGCATTCGCGAATATTTGCCAAAAATTTGTTACCAAGGCCTTCGCCTCTAGATGCACCTTTTACAAGCCCCGCAATATCTACAAATTTTAGACTTGCTGGCGTAATTTTTTGCGTATTATACATTTTGCCAAGAACATTTAGCCTCTCGTCAGGAACTGCCACCACTCCAACATTCGGCTCTATTGTACAAAACGGATAGTTTGCACTTTCTGCCCCTGCACGAGTAATCGCATTAAACAGAGTACTTTTGCCAACATTTGGAAGCCCTACAACACCTAATTCCATATTTTTCTCCTGATTATTTTCCTTTAATTTCAAGAGTTAGTATACTAAATTCGTCAAAAAATTTCAACAATAATTAACTAATACAAAATAGTTTTTTATATTAATTGCTTTTTTGGGGCTATTTAGCATATAATTGTAAGGCAAACAGAGAAATTTAAGCTATTATTAGGAGTTAAAATGAGTTTTTGGGTAGCAATACTACTTGGCTTAGTGCAAGGGTTAACCGAATTTTTGCCGGTATCTAGTAGTGGACATTTAACATTTTTTGAACTGGTTTTTGGGTTTAGCGAAGGCAGTGTGTTTTATAATCTAATTTTGCATGTAGCAACGCTTTTGGCACTTATTATTGTTATGTGGCGGGACATAGTAGAACTTATTAAGCATCCGCTAAGCAAATATATGAGGATGCTGCTTGTTAGTACCTTAATTACCGGAGTACTTGGGCTTTGCATGGATTTACTTATTGGTGCAGAGGGCAGTTTACTAATTATTGCAATTGGTTTTATAATAACTGCAGGACTACTTGTAGCTTTAGATTTATTTATGAAAAAGTCTAAAAAATACAACTCTGCCGGCGAAATTGGCTACAAACAATCGATAATTGTAGGCGTGGTGCAAGGCATTGCGGTGCTTCCGGGGCTTAGCCGAAGCGGTAGTACACTAGTTGCGGGAACGCTTAGCGGGGCAGGTCAAGTACAAGCCGCAAATTTTAGCTTTTTACTAAGTATTCCAGTTATTTTGTTTGGCACAATTTATGAAACTTATAAGGGTGTAAAATATGGCTTTGGGTTTACAACAGCCGATATATGGCCAATGGTTGTTGGGTTTATTGTAGCTTTTGTAAGTGCAATACTTACACTAAAACTTATGTTTAAGCTAGTTCGCAAAAACAAGTGGGTATGGTTTAGTGTATACCTAGTTATATTTGCAATTGCTATAATAGTAGTGGGCAGTATTAAAGGTGTACTAATTTAACGGTTTTAGCGAAAAAAATTATGCAATTTTTCGCTTTTTGCAAAAAAGCCAGCTACTTCTCATTTACATTTTAGTAAACTCCTATCGCTGGCAACACGGGGTCCCCATAAATTTAGAATAAATTGTATGGGGAGAGGAATAACCTTGCTACAAAAAGAGCAAATTTACAATTTGCGAAAACACAAGCAATGGTTATGACGAGAGCACTTATCTTGCACAAATTTTTGTCGCTAAACAAATTGAAAAGTTCACACAATACTTCGCTTTATCGGCACTTTGCAAATGAATGACTTGAATATATTAAACAAATTAAATCGACAAAGAATGTAAAAATAGTTGCATACTTTGTCGATTTTTGTTAGCATATTTTTTGTAAAAAATAAAGGAGGGTATTATGGATTGGTCAAAAATATGGGCTAATATTGTAAATTTTTTTACAAATAACATTTGGAATGTAGTTTTGTTTGTGGCAGTGCTTGTACTTGGCATAATATTAGTAAAGATTGTTATAAACATAATGCGTCGCATTTTAAACAAAACCAAAATGGAAAAAATTGCACAAAACTTTTTGCTTGCAATTATTAAATTTTGCTTGTATTTGGTTTGGATACTGGTGCTTTTAAGTATTATTGGAATACAAGTTTCGGGCATATTAACCGCGCTTTCTGCAGTTGTACTTGCTATTGGCATGGCGCTAGAAAGCAACATTGCAAACCTTGCAAACGGAATTATTATAGTTTCTACGCACATGTTTAAAAAAGGCGATTATATATCGGTAGATGGTGTAGAGGGAAGTATAACACAAATAAACTTTTTGTTTACTACTCTTACTACGCCAGATAACAAAAAGGTAACACTACCAAATAGCACTATAGTTAACAGCAGTGTTACAAATGCGGGAGCAAACCCAAAGCGTAGGGTAGACTTTACTTTTAGCGTAGCTTACGAAAGCGATGTAGAGGTGGTAAAAAAGATAGTAACAGACGTTATGACTAGTAACGGCAAGGTATATCTAGACCCAGCGCCATTTTGTAGGCTAAAGGTACTTGGTGCTAGCAGCATAGACTTTTTTGCAAACTGCTGGGTAGACAGTGAGGATTACTGGGATGTTTACTATTACATTATCGAAAATGTTTATAACGAATTTAAGCGCAATAATATAAGTATACCATATAATCAACTAGAAGTTCGCAGTAGGGTAGACGAGGTAACTATGCCATACTGCAAACAGACTTTACCAGCTAGGGAAGAAAAGGTACGGGCAGAAAAACACACACTAGATTTAGAAAACGCTGACTTGACTGCTATATTTAAAAAACGCAAAAGGACAAACGAAAATAACAAAAACAACAAGCAAACCAAGCAAAAAACCGCAAAAACACAAAGTAAAGCGGAAAAGTCATCGCAAAAATCTGCAAAAAATGCAGAAGATAAAAAATAATTAAAAAGCAAAAAAAAGATGCAGCCATATTAGTTGCATCTTTTTTTAGAGATTAAATTAAGGGTAAATTAATTATCTCTTTGTCGAAGTTGAACCGCAATCGGATTCCTTTACTCTTTTAGAAGAGCAATTTTTCATCTTTTTGCTATTTTTGTCTTTTTTCATATCGTCCTCCTTGACTAACTTTAGTATGTGAGGATTTTTAATTATTATTCACAAAATAACAAAAATAAAAAGAGAGCCATTAGTCACTCAATTTTGAAACTATCGGAATAATTAAAGCAAAACATAGACAAAACGGCCTATGTTTTCTTTTTACCCATTCTCTCTCTTAACTGCCAAACAAAACGAAAATTTCTGCCGTTGTCATAGGTTGCCGTGAAAATAAATAATATTTAAAATTCTATGGCACTTACCTTGACCTTGACAACAAAGAATATTCGTTTATATCAAAATAATAGAGAGAAGAAAACAAAAAGCAAAAGAGCGGTGTGCGTTATGCTGCGCCAGCAACCGTTCTTTTTGCAAACAAAATTTAGTTTAGGCGTGTGCTTGTCTGCTGGAGCGAAGCGATGCCACTTGTTCAAGACAAGCACACGCCTAAGTACCAAATTGAAAATTTTTTTATTTTATCATAACTTTTTAATACATATTAGAGAGGTTTGTGTTATAATTATAATGAAGTTAAATAAGGGGGCGTTTTATGTTGTATACAAAAAGCGGAAAAGAAGTTAGTAAAATTGGCATAGGCACATGGACTATTAAAAAAGAAAATATTGATGATGAAGTCAAATCCTTGCAATTTTATTTTAATCAGGGAGTAAACTACATTGATGTAGTTTTAGCATATGACAACGGTGCCGTTCTTGATGTCGTTGCAAAGTTTTTAAAATCTGTTAAGAGAGAAGATATTTTTCTTAATGTTTTTATCACTCATGGTTGTGCTAAAATAGCCGATGTAGAAGAACAGATTAAAGTTTATTTAAACAAATTGGGTGTTGACTATTTTGATTGTATAACTTTGCATAGTCCTGCTGTTTTAGGTTTCGATTTTAAAGAATATGTAAAAGAGATTAAAAGATTGCATACTAAATATAAATTTTTAAACATTGGCTATAGCAACTTATCTCCAGCACAATTTGAGCAAGTAAAAGATCACATTTCATTTTTTGAAGGGCTTTATAATTTAGAAAACAAGATAAACGATGACAATGGCATAATTGACTACTGCATCCAAAATAATATTCCATTTTATGCCTATCAACCACTTAGAAGAAATAGAACAGCAAAGCAAAATTATAATAAAGTTGTATCTCTTGCAGATAAATATTCCAAAACTCAAAATCAAATCCTTATAAATTGGATGATAAAGCACAAGAATATTGGGACGCTAATCAAAGCAAGCAAACAAGAACATATCAAAGAAAATGTTGAAGCATTAAATTTTGAGATGACTGAAAAAGATTATAAGCTGTTAGATAATTTTAGAAATAAAGAATTTGATAAAATTCCTTTCTCTTATTGCAATGAAGAAGGAAAAATAAGAATAGACCAGATACCAAATCAACCTATTGGAATTTTATAATAAAAAACGAACTTATTTCAAGTTCGTTTTTTGCTAGTTTCAAAATTTACAGCCCTTGGGCTCTCTTTTTAGATAATTTTATGTGCTTTCTTTTTTAATTGTTCCTGTTTGCACGCGGTATACGTTTTTACAAACATCGCTAAATAAATTGTTGTAGCTAAATATAATAACAGTGCGGGTTTTAGAAATATATTTTATTAGGCTTTTTATACGATCACGTTGATCTATTGTCAGCCCCGACGGAAACTCGTATAAACATATAACTTCGGCGTTTGTGCAAAGTGCTCGTGCAATGCCTAGTAGGTAAATATCAAAGCTGTTTAAATTGGTTTTTTCTTTATTTAAGTTTGTATTATAGGAATTGGTGGTAGATACAATTTTATCATGTATGCCCAATTTTTTGCATGTGTTGTAAATATCGGTTTTACTTGCACCAGACAGTTGTAAGTTTTTCATAATTGTATCGTTATATAAGTAATTTTTGCTGGTTGCCACTGCAAAATTATGTTTATATGTTTCTTTGTCGAAGTCGTAAATATTTATTTTATCTAAAGTAATTGTACCAGTTGTTGGTTTTATTGTTCGGTTTAACATGTAAAAAATTGCTCGTTTGCCGCATAAATGTGTTCCATAAAACAAAGTTGCACTGTTATTAGTTAGTTTTAAGTTAAACTCATTAATATTACCGGTAAAATCGTCAGTCGAAGAAATGTAGCTAGCATTTGTAAAAATCACTTCACCATTTACATTGTCCTCGGTATTTTTACCAAACTCGGGTATATCTTCCTGCTTCATTTCGAGGATATTTTTAACCCTTAAACATGCAACATTTGTAGAGTCTAGTTTATCTATTATAACAAAAGAATTGGTCATTTTGGTTATGCTACTTGTTAGGTAGTTTGTAAGTACAAGATACAATGTTAATGTAAGAAAATTTGCTTTAGTTAATAGTACCATATAAATGCAAAGTGCACATATTACTAGTTTGTAGAAAAATGGCACCCAGTTGTCTGTTATAGAATAAAATTTACCATACGTTTTTTTTGCGGTTTGACTATTTTTAATATTATTTAAATATTTTTTGTTTAATTGACTCGTTAAATCCAAGTCGCTTGTAATTTCGCGGTTATTAAAATTGTCGGTTAAAACTTCTAGCGATTTATCTTGATAGTAATAAAATTTGTCGGAATATTTTTCTATTTTTTTATTAAAAAAGTTTTGGGCAAAAAATATAATTATGCATACAGCTACTATAGCGATACCTATAATAAAATTGTAAGTAAGAAGTATTGTTATACTGGTTATAGCCTGCACAAAATAGCTTAGATATTTTGCTGCGTAATGGGGAAAGTCGCCTATTGCACCTATATTAGAGTAGGCAATATTTATAATTTTTTCCTTACTGGTTGTTACAAAGCTTTCGCTTGTGGCAGAACTAACTTTGTCGTAAATTTTAGAGTGAATATTCTGCCAAACTTTATGCATATTAAAAAAATAAAAACGATCTGCAAGCCATGTTAAAAACTGCTCAATAAATACAATTACAAAGGATAATATTAGCCAAAATGTTGTAGATTTAAAGTTTCCTGCCGTTAAACTTGTAATAGCATTAGCACTAGGAATAGCCGCAAAAATACCTAGCACAAACATAAGCAAAAAGCATAAAACTTCTAGTAACCAAACCCATAAACTAGGTTTAGCAATACTGGTAAATAATTTAACTTTTTGTAGATTATTCATGTTTTGCCCCCTGTTTTTTAGCATCTGTTACTTTTCCTGCAGTAACATTAAACATTGAGTCTGCAATACTTGAAATGGTGTCACTAGCCGTAAACACTATAAACGAATAATTGGCTTTTAAACTCTTTAAAAGTTTTTTAATGTTATCTTGTTCGGTTTTGGTAAGCGAAATAGGAAATTCGTATATACATATCCATTCGGACTCGCTAAGTAATGCCCGAGCAAGTCCTATCATAAACAATAAGTAAGCAGAACAGTCTTCTGCTTGTTTTACAAGATTGGTTTCGTATTCGTTTTTTAAAGATTTTATAGTTTTGTCTATATCCAGTTTTTTACACATGCTTATAATTTTTTTGCGGTTTGGTGTAACATACATTAAGTTATCCATTATGCTTTGGGAATAAAAGTATGGCTTGCTGGTAGCATAGCTAAAATTATGCTTGTATATGCTTTTAGAAAAATCGTATAAGTTTATACCGTCCATGGTAATAGTTCCGGTTGTTGGTTTTATGGTTCTTCTAAGCATATAAAAAATACTTCGCTTTCCGCAGCCCGCAACACCTTTAAATACCGTTATGGATTTTTGCTTTAAACAAAAATTTGTTAAATTTAAATCTCCGCTTCTATAAGGTTTTTCTTGAGTGTCTTTGTAAGTTACATTGCTAAATATCAGGTCTTCACCAAGATTGTCAGTAGTATTATTAGAAAACTCTATTATATCTTCCTCGGGCATTTCTAAAACCGTTTGAATTCTAAGCCTGCAAACGTCTGCACGCTCTAGTTGTTTTAAAAAATCGTAGCCCTCGTTTGAATAATTTAGTATATCTATTAGGTAAGGTGCAATAACTAAATAAACTGTAAGTGTAAGAGTACCAGAATTTGTTAAAGTGGCAAGCCAAATAGTAAGTGCAGTTATAACACCGTACAGCACACCGTATGTCCAATTAGATTTTAATATATTTAGCCTAGACCTCTTAGAATAATTGCTAACTATTAAACTAGCTTGTTTTAGATATTCGTCTTTATTAAGATTTTCGATATTAAGCATAGAACTTATTTTTCGTCCGTCTACCATATCGGTAATTTTTTCGCCTAATTTATCGCGTTGGCTATAAAGCAAGGTAGTAATTTGATTATCTTTTTTTGCTAAAAACTTATACCAAAAATATAATAGGACCACCACTGCTAGCATTATTAATCCCATATATAAATTATAATAAGCAACAATTCCGCATGTTATAATAGCACGTAAAATGTCGCTGATTTGGTAGCATAAATAATCGGTAAAACTTTGGACGGTAGAAAGATTAGCGGTAAATATTAGCATTAATTTTTCTATAGAATGACTGCTTAAACTTGAACTTTTTACTTTTCCTACTTTTTGGTATAGCTTATTGCTTAGGTTTGTGGTGATATAATCACATTGTTTATAATAAAAGTAGTAATCTAAACTTTCAGAAATGTAATATAAAAGCGTACAAAAAAGCCCTATCAGTAGCCAAAAAATAGCTGCAGTAAAATCTAGTGAGGTTAAACTTGTTATAACGTTTGCGGCAGGGTAGGCTTGAATTATACTAATTAGTATGGAACATATACAAGCAATATAATTGCCAGCTAAATAGCCTTTATTAGGATTAGCTACTTTTGCCCAAGCTTTTATTTTTTTTATGATATACATAAATGCTCCTAAGTGGTTTTTAAATCTAAATAACTAAATTTGCATTAATTAGTAAAATTATACATTGGCAGAGGTCAGGTAAAATTTAATTTATTAGTAATAATTATAGCCATAAAAAAATAAATATTGTCGTTATTTTATTGAATTACATCTTTTTTTATGATATACTATCATAGATAGTATAGCCAAAAATACTCATAATGATATATTTTGTTGAATAAACTATCGTATAAGATATCGACAAATTTAGATTAATAGATTTATTATTTTACATAGGTTTAACACAAAAGTCAAGGTCGGTTAAGGATAAACATGAAGAAATTTTTATCTTATCTATTAACTTTTATAACGTTGCTTGTAATAAGTGCAACCATAACAATAAAAGTTAAGTCTGATATATTAGAAAGCAATGTTTCTAATGTAAATGCTAGCGCTAGTAGCGAGGCAAGCCTTTTGTCTGGCTTAATGACGGCACTAGAGGATAATCCTAAATTAGATGTTTCGGCACAACTTTATGTAGTCATAGACGGCAAGCCTATGGACTTATGTTTAAATGCTAAAATAGATGTAACTAAACTTACAAATCCAAATGTAAGCGGAAACCTTACAATTAACTATGGCGGCGATACCTTAGATATTTTATTTACATATTTTAACGATATAATTTACTTATCGTACAATAATATTCAAGTAAAATTTAGTGTAGATTCTATAAAGGATCTTATCAAAATATTTAGCGATACTGCAAAAAAAGAGTTGATTTTAAAGAATAGTCAATCGCAAGATTCCCATAAAGAGGTTGATAGCGAAGAAAATTTGGATACAACTCAACCTGATAGCGGATTAAGTTTAGATTTAGATGCTTTAATGGATGCACTAAATAACCCAACCAAAACCGTTATTGGTGACGACTATATATACGAAGTTAATCTTCCTGATATTTGCAAACTTGTGATTGTTTGCGACAAAGGCTTTAATATAAAATCCGCAGATATTTCTAACTTTACTATGCTTAATAATGTAGAAGTAACTGGCAAAGTAAATGTGGTAATAGATAAAGATATTGTAATTGCAGATCCTTCTAATGCCGACGAACATTTAGATGTAGGAGCTATTACTCATGCTTTTGATACATTAAAAAACAACAGATACCTTCGTCTTAATGCTTGGGCGGCACTTTATAAAGAAGGTCAAATGGTACAAAATTTACAAGCTTTTGGCAAAGTAGATTTAAAAAATAACAGGGTATCGGTAAGCTCTTCGCTAAATGGTTTACTGGATGCTAAACTAAATTTAGATTACTTTGAAGATAATCTGTATATAAACTTTAACGATTTGTATTTGGCTTCTAATAAGGATGGCATTAATCAATTAGACATACTATTAAAAAGCACAAATATAAAATATACAGATTTAGTCGCCGGCATATTTAATGGTAGTGCGGAGATAGTATCTTGGTTGGAAAATAATTATCAAGAAATATTAGATACTGCAATAATAAATAGTAATCAAATAAAACTTGTAGCAAACCTAAATGGAATACTTGGTCAAACTAGCGAAGTTAGCTTTATTGTAACATTTAATAATGGGTTAATTTCGGGTATACAAATAAGTGGAATATCTATTAATGGTTATACTTTAAAACTTACAGTTTATGTAGATTCTCCAAAAGAACTGGTGTTTAATTTAGATACACAAAAATATTATCAAGTAAACGATCTACTGCAAACTTTAGTTCCTATTGTTTCGGACAAGAAATTTAAGGTAACTGCAGATTTTAATATTTTATCAAACAATAATAATTTTAATTTTTCGGCAAATGCTAATATAGATTTAAGTAACAATATTTTTGTTGGAGATATTACATTATTAGATAAAATCTTGGGCTTGGGCTACGACGGAAATAATATTTATATAAATTACGATCAAATTTACGCAAAAATAGATGCTGCAGAATTATTTAATATTATATCCACTTTGTCGGGTAATTCTTCTACAGAGTTGTTGTTTAATGTTAGTCAATTTGTAAATGGATTATTTTTAAACGATATGTTATCGCTATTTAATCTTTCGTCTAATAAAGATGGCATATCTTTATACGCAGATTTATCTACATTGTTTAATAAGTCGATAATTATATCTGTTAACGTTTCGTATAGTAATGGTGTTGCTTTAGAGATAAATGTTACATATGGCGACTATACAATTTTAGGAACAATTAACATAAGTCAATTAAGTGACGATGTTAGTATACCAAACAATCAATATCAAGATGTTACTAACTTAGTTAAGGAAATTTCAAGTTTAACACAAGGTAACAATTTTGTAGGAAGTTTAGATGTTAAATACAAAGATATATCGCTTAATGGTAATTATCAATTAAGTTTAAACAATGATAAGTCAACTGTAAACGTTAAATTTATAGGTCAGCTATGTGATCTTAATATAAATATTGCATTAGTAGATAACGTTATTTATTGTGCTATAGACGATCTAAAAGTTTATATGCCAATATCAGAAATAAACGATTTGGTTAATTGGATTAACGTTAATTTTAATAAAAATATAAATATTAATGATTTATCTAATTTATTTAAAAATTCCAGTCTTGATAATATTAACATAACGCTATTAGAATTATTGAACGACAAAATTGCTATAAATATTAATCAATATAATCTTGCTATAAATCTAAAAAATGGACTAAATATACAAGTATCATCTAATGATTTGCTTGCAAACGCAACATTAGGAATAACAGAAGAACCGTTTAATTTTAATACTCAAGGTTATGTTCATTTTAGTGAAGTTTTAAATTTAGCAAATAGTGTAATCAACCTTGTAAAACAAAAACAATTTGCATTAAACGGTACAGCAGAAGTATACGAGGGTAATACTTTACATTACTCGGCAATAGCTACGGTACAAGTAGATTTACAAGATTTTGCAGTATTTGGCGAGATTATTGTAACTGATCATATAAAAAATATAGATATGCCATTTATGATAGCCTTTAACCAAGGTATGTGGTATGTAGACTACAATAACTTAAAGGTAAAAATAGCTAAAAACGACCTTAACGAAATTTTAGTTGTACTTTTAGAACTTGCAGGTGTAGACCCAAGTGTTATACCATTTTTACAAGATGCCGTAAATGGTATGGATATAAATGTCGGTAATATTTCTGCCATAGTACCTAATATCGATTTTAGTAATCCTATTAGTATGATTAAGTTTGTAAAAGGCTTAAGCTTTAACGGAACCGATTTAAGTTTAAAATTAGACAGTAAGCTTACAAGCGTAGAGGGCGAAGGCGATATGCTTGTTTGCATAAAAACAAATGGCAGTAAACTTACAAATGTAACCATAAATAATCTATATACTGGCGTAACTCTTGGTGAGCATTTTAACTTAGATGTTAATGTTATAGATTACAAGGGTGTAAACAAACCTTACGAAGGTAAATATATCGATTTATCTGGTAGTAACGAACTAATTAAAGCTATAATTAATACAGCTGAGCTTAACTACTTTAATATTACTGGTAATTTGGATATTACCGTTATGGGTATCAATCTTGGTAAAGTATACATCGATGCTCAAGTTAAACTAGACGAAGAGCGTAAGCCAGAAATTATTATAAGCCTTCCTAATATTCCAGTAATTGGTGCTGCGGTTGGCGGGCTTAATGTTAATAATGATGTTCCTTATAAGTTTGGCGATGGTGCAGTAGATAGCAGACAAGCAGTAATTTATTATAAAGACGGCTATGTATATATGTACCGTAAAGATGTTCTTCAAGTTAGTCGCCGAACTTACGAAAAGAAACTAAAAGTTCATATTGACCAAATGCTTGCTGATCCTATGTATTATGTACAATATCTAACCGGTTTTACCGATCAGATAATTGACGCGATAAAAAAGAGTTTAGCGTTAAGCGAAGGGCATACTCCAGATTTAGGCAATATTATTAATGAATTTAAAGTAAATAACAAAACCGACTTTAGTATAAAACTTAATATGCACGAACTGACAAACGATCCTAATATGGGCGAAATGTCTATTGGATTAAATGTTATAAACACTCCAGAAACTGGAAACAAAAACTATGTTGGTAAAGCAAACTTTAGTTTAACATTACCATTTACTGATGCAATTACAATGGTACTTAACAGCGACGATTTAGCACTAGTTAATATTGGTAAAACATTAGACTTTAGCAGCTTGTACAACTATATTAGTAGCTACAACTACTCGGAAAACGAGGAGTGGGAAGCAAGTAACGGCTCCTGGAAAAAAGCTGATGAAAGAACCAACACCATAAGTTTTAACAGTATGGGCGGCGCAAATGTAGATAATATTACTGCAAAAGTTGGCGAACCTATAACAGTTCCTGCATTACCTAATAAAGTTGTAGTAGATAGTGCTACTGGCACAAGATATACTTATAAATTTGATGGCTGGTATACTGATAATAGGTTTAAAGATGGCACAAAGTTTACTGAAACTATTATGCCACGCAAGGACACACAGCTTTATGCTAAGTGGGTACTTATTAAAACCGAAAAGATAGTAACTATTAGCTTTAATAGTAATGGTGGTAGTGCTATTAGTAGCATTAGCGAATTGCAAGGCACATATATCAATGTAAACAATTATGTACCTACTAAAGACACTATTTACCAAGACAAAGGCTATAACTGGACGGGCAAAAATGCTGGTAAGTGGACGTATTTGGTAACGACTTATAACTTTGAAGGCTGGTACACTGATAGCAGTTGTACAAGTAAGTTTAATGGAATTGTTCCAGATAACAACATAACTC